>CAMJRB010000014.1 GCA_946408175.1 uncultured Holosporaceae bacterium | reverse complement strand
TTACTGAAGTTGCTAATAAATTAAGGAAATTTTTACTCATTATTATCCTTTTAAATTAAAACAATTCCTGTTTTCTATACTAATATATTCTTGACAAAACATCAATTAGTACTGAGTATTAGTATTCACATCTTAATTTTTCAAAAAAATGTTTTATTAGTGGAAAACATTCATCATCGTACAAACCTCCTAGAATTATAGTATTGGATGATAAGTATGGGAATAAATGTAAACACTTAGTTAAACTAGAAGATTGTAAACTATATGATCCAAAGTATATCGCTTGTATTCTTACTCTCTCTAATAATGCTGAACATAACAAACAAGGTTCTAGTGTAATATAAATACTAGCTTTATCTAAGTACTTTGTTTGTAATTTATTTACAGCTTTATTAATAGACAAAAACTCAGCGTGATACCATCCTATATTATCTCTTTCTACTCTGTTATCTGAATAGGCAATAATATTATTACCAATAGCAACAACAGCCGCTACTGGCACTTCCAAACTTGACGTATTATTGGCTAAATTAATTGCATATTTCATTATATTACTATTAAACATTTATGTAATTAAATATATTAATATACATATATTATAACTAATTTATAATTAATTACTAGGTATAGTACAACACAGAATATTTATATAAAATAACTATATAATAGAAGTATAAATGTTTGTCGCTATTTAGTTTTTATTTATAAATTATGCATAATCGTAGTTACAAATACATTGTTTTTGTTTATTAATAAATAAACATAATGGCACTATATAACGTCATTCTTGCACCAAATGGTTATTGTATCTTATAATATTAATAAGGAATTAAGATTTATACAATAGCATTTTACCTATGTTACAAATTGTTAGAAATGCAGTATTAACTGCTATTAATCATTTTAATCATGATTTTATAGTTTCTCAAAATGAAATATTAGTAGAAAGACCTAAAGATGTAACATTAGGTGATGTTTGTACTAATGCGGCTATGGTGTTTGCTAAACGATTAGGTGTTACACCCCATGATTTAGCAGATGCTATTTGTCATGAACTACTGCATAATCCAAATGTATTAGATACTAGTATAGCTGGATATGGATTCGTTAATATTAAAGTTTGTAATGACTATTGGAGAAGTTTAATTAATAGAATAATATTAGAAGGTAATAATTTTAGTATTACTAATAATATTGGTAATAATAATAAGTTAAATATAGAATTTGTTTCAGCTAATCCTACTGGTCCTTTACATACTGGTCATGCCAGAAACGCTGTTTTCGGTAGTGTTGCTTCCAATTTATTAGAAAAAATAGGATATAAAGTTACTAGAGAATTTTATATTAATGATCAAGGTAATCAAATAAAACATTTAGCTAGATCTGTTTATTTGAGATATATAGAATTATTAGGAGAAATTATTTCAGAAGACCAATTTAATTCTGATATGTACTGTGGATTATATATAAAAGCTATAGCGCAGAAAGTCTTAGATAAATATGGTGATGTATTTTTAAATAAACCTGAGTCTGAATGGTTAGATATACTGTGTAACTTTTCAATCAACTGTATGCTGGATAATATAAAAAGTGACTTAGACGACTTAGGGGTAGTAATGGATGTATACACTTCAGAAGCTGAATTATGTAGAAAAGGAATGGTAAACGAAGCTTTAGATATCTTACAACAACATGGGGATATATATGAAGGCATTTTACCTAAACCTAAAGGGACTTCCAAAGAAGATTGGGAGGAAAGACCTCAAACTTTATTTAAATCTACTAAGTACGGAGATGATGTAGATAGAGCTATAAAGAAATCAGATGGTACTTGGACGTATTTCGCAGGTGATTTAGCTTATCACTTAGACAAAATAAGAAGAGGATTTAATAAAATGCTATTAGTGCTGGGAGCTGACCATAATGGATATGTAAAAAGAATGAAAGCAGCAGTTTCAGCTTTAAGTAATAGTCAAGCAGATATTGAAATAAGATTGTATCAATTAGTTAATTTTCTTGAAAATGGTAAGCCAGTAAGAATGTCTAAAAGAAAAGGACAATTTATTACTTTGAAAGAAGTAGTTGATAGAGTTGGTAAAGATGTAACTAGGTTTATGATGGTATCTAGGCACCATGATGTTATGATAGACTTCGATTTCGTTAAAGCTGTAGAATTCTCAATGGATAACCCATTATTTTATATTCAATATGCTCATGCTAGAATTTGTTCAGTATTTAAATATTATAAAGAAATATTTAATGTAAATGATATATCTTGTAGGGAGTTATTACAAGTAGATAAATCATCTTTAATTGACGATAATGAAATTAATTTAATAAAGCAACTTTCTTTTTGGCCAGAACAAGTAAAATCAGCAGCCTTGGCTATAGAACCGCACAGGATCCCAGTTTACTTAAGAGATATTGCGGCTTCTTTCCATTCACTATGGAGTAAAGGTAAGTCAGAGGAGCAATTGAGATTTATTAATAAAAATGACAAAGAAAAGACACTAGCTAAACTATCTTTATTAAAGGCTACTCAAATAGTTTTGTCAGATGGTTTAAAAATACTGGGAATTACTCCTTTACTTGAAATGACTAAAGATTAATAATGCTTAAAAGGAGTATATTATATTAAAAATAAGAGCTATAAATAATGTCTATTAATTATTTTAGGAATTTAAAAAGACAACAGCCAATTGATAACAGACCGAAGTATTTACGGTATGGGGATGTTTTTATATCTTCAAAAGATAATCCCAATAGACAACAGCCATATCAACGATATGGTAATACTATTACTAATCAAGATATTCCAATGCAGAATAATAAATATAAAGTATTTAATACGGCAAATATAGACAGAGTAAGAGATACTAATAGAATGAATTCAAACACTGGTAATATATATCCTAAAAGTATGGGTATTAATGACCAAAATAATCAATATAATAATATATACAACAATAATATGCGTAGTAATCAAGAAGATTATAATGATAATGTAGATTATTTACAACGTAATAATAATCAATTTAATCAACAAGGATATAATGATAATTACTATAATGATGAATCATATTATAAAGACAACTACTTATTTTCTAATAAATCTAGGCAAAGTAATTATATACCTGAATGGCAAGATGATGCATTAGAAAATAGTAATAGATATAACATAAGTAATAATAGTAAAGTAAACTATAAAAAACGACAATTACCACCATTACAACAAAGATATTCATCTCATAATGCACAGTATGATTTACAATATGATAATCAGTATTGGGAAGATTATGATGCGTATAAAACTAATAAAATTAATACAAAACAAGATTTGAAACTTATTTGGCAAAAGTTCATTATTGCATTTACTTCAATATTATCAATAGTCTGTATAGCGTGGATAGCTTATCATTGGAGTAGTAATGCTCAAGATAATAATAAGACTTCAAATACACCAGAGATAATTGAGCCTGATAAACCATCATTTAAAGTATTGCCAGACGTTCCAGGAGGGATAGAAATTCCATATAAAGATAAATCAATCTATAATAGAGTTGATCCTAATTTTAAATACAAAACACGAGAAAAATTACAAGCATCTCCAGAGGTCCCAGAGGGAATTCCAAAAGTAGCTAAGATTAATAATCCTCAAGTAGCAGAGTATTCAATAATAGAAGATAAAGAATATTATGTTAAATGTCCAATTAATACTAACGCTAATGAACAAGTAAAAGCTATAAAGAAAAAACTATTAGATTTTCCAGATAGTGATATGCTGGAGGGTGCTGTATGTTCTATAAGAACAGTAGCTAATACTGAGGGTAGAAAAGGCAAATTTATATTAATAGGGCCATTTTTCGATGATAATACAGCCAAACAAATAGGACATTTCTGTAAAATAAAAGGAGAAATAATATCAGTGAAAAAAACTAATAGAAATTAAGTTTTATTCTATTGATGTTCTGTACAGTAATACTTAATAAATAATTTAATTAAACAAATATAAATTTAATAAAAAATATAATAGTAATTTAATGGATATTATTTATGTTATAATTTTATTAAATAATATTTAATAAATCATGTAATTGCAAATAATATAGAATGGCATTATATTGTCTGTCATTATTGATATATGTAATATATATACTGTAAAACATTAAATGTATTAACAGAATCTTAATAATTATGTTACAATGCATTTGAGGTGTTATAGAAAATCAATAAGTATGGCAAAATTATATTTCTATTATTCTGCAATGAACGCTGGTAAAACTACTAAATTACTTCAAAATAACTTTAATTATATAGAAAGAGGCATGAAAACAATATTGTATACTTTCGCTGGAGATGATAGATATGGAGTAGCTAAAATAACTTCTAGAATTGGATTGTCAGCAGACTCTAATGTTTTTGATAGCAATACTAATATTTTTGAAGAAATCAATAATAAATTAAATAATGATGATAAAATAGCTTGTGTATTAATAGATGAAGCACAATTTTTAAATAAAAAGCAAGTAAAAGACTTGTGTAAAATTGTTGATGAGCTTAATATACCAGTATTAACTTATGGATTACGTACTGATTTCTTGGGAGAACCTTTTGAAGGCAGTTTGTATTTGTTATTATGGAGTGATGAACTAATTGAAGTTAAAACTATATGCCATTGTGGAAAGAAAGCTACAATGAATGCTAAATTTAATGGTAATGGAGAAATGATTACATTAAATAATAATCAAGGAGAATTAAATAATAGCGATTCTACTTCAGTAAATGACACGAATAATACAGATACAATAAATATAACAAATAAAAATAACAATATAAAGTCACATGACAACATAAATAAAAAACGGTTAATTGATTCAACTAGTCCTGTTGGACAAACTAGTTTAACTAACAAAGTGAATCAAATAGCCTTGGTTAACCAAGTTAACCTACCCACATCGGCGAATGAAATGAGTCAGGTGGACATTGGAGGTAACGAAAAATATATAGCTCTGTGTAGAAAACATTACTTTATGGGGAAATTAAAGTAATATATGTTGCATTGACGCACTCTATGGGCAACAATTTATGTGGTATAGAAACGTTTTGAAAAAATAATTATTATTTATTATTACAGTAAATTGTGGTATTTTCAAATGAAATATGTGGTTACATTAATACAGTATATTATATTGTAATTGGATCAATATCGCATTAACAGTTAATTATTATATAAATTTATTTTATGTGATTTAATCATTATATAGAATATATTTTTGTTTTTATGTAATTTAGTTATCTAAAAATTTGTACTGACACAATAAAAGATATCATCAATGTAGTTGTAGAATATAAAAAATAACAATGCATGATCAACTACCAAGAGCAAAGAATTTAAAACAAAAATTAATACTGTTAATCATATGGCTACACTTATTAGACAATTAAGATCAAAAATTAATGAATACCATGTTAATTTCAACTATGAAATTATAAAAATACATAATAAAATGATAGAAAAAATAGATTACTGTATACAATAGCATAAAACTCATTAACAACTTAAAATTTAAAAATATATTTTAAGTAAATGCGTTGTTATTTTGACATTTTAAGTTTAAAATACTAACTAATCAATATTCGTTAATATTAATAGCTATATATGTAGTTTTATTATTTACTAGATAAGTAATGTTATGTCATAATAATATAATGATATGTGATAAACAACGCAACATTTTACAATATAGTACATGTCTGCTATCACGATCTGGTTTAACAAACAATGGATTATGTATGAAAGTGTTAAGCATAACGTTCGTAAAAGGATAAAATATTTATCTAGTATTATAATATTATTATTTAATATTATGTACCATTAACAAACTTTCTTCAGTAACGACAAATAGTTTTTAAATATTCACTTATTATTTCATAGAATGTAATTATTATGGATTGATAATTAAAATGTTTTATTATTTGTTATATTATAATTAATAAACTTATATAGCATATTGTACTGACTCTCCATATATCATATAACATATTGTTTTTGTTTTATAGTAAGCTTTTTGTAGTTATGATAAATATTTTCAGTAGAATAAAAGAATAACAAGTACTTCAATTAGTCTCGATATATTTATATCTTTTTATTTTGCCATCGTGTCTTAACTAATAATTAATTATCAATTAATATAGGATAATGGAATATTATATTAATATTTTATTTATTAAATTTATATTACTTAATTCTATATTACTTATGAGTTATATATTGTTTATTATCATTATTTATATAATAATTGTTATCAAAAAGTTTCATTGTTGTCGCAATTAATTTTTTAAAGCTAGTGCATTACTTAAAAATCGTATATTTAATAACAGTTGACCTATAGTCTTTAATTAGTCTATAATAATAAATGTCTTGAGTTATATCTTCCTCATATCTATCACTATGCTTCGTAATATTCCTAAATCCATTTTGGCTATAGGTATTTCTTCTTTGCTAATAAATTCTGCTACTGCTGTTGTATTTTCAGCTTCTGCTTTATATTTAAAAACTGTTTTAGAAGTTTCAATAACTTATATAGGAACTTTGGAATCAGTAGTTGAAGGAATAGCTTATTTTACTAGAACTTTTTCAGGTATTCTAAGTGATTACTTTAGAAAAAGAAAATGGTTTATGGTCTTGGGATTTGCTTTACTAACAATTTCTAAACCACTCTTAGCTTTTTCTAATACTTACATAGGTATATTTATATCTAGAACTGTAGATAGATTGGGCAATGGATTACAAGCTAGTCCTAGAGACGCATTAGTTAGTGATTTAGCTCCCAAAGAAATTAAGGGTTCTTGTTATGGATTCAGACAAAGTTTAGGATTAATAGGCTCTACAATTGGTGGATTGTTAGGAATACTAGTAATGAGGCAATCTAATAATGATTTCAAATTACTATTTCTATTGGCAAGTATTCCAGCAGTATTAGCTTTGTGTGTATTAATTTTATTTGTAAAAGAGAAAGTAAATAATAATAAAGAAACTGTTAGTAAAAAGAAAATACAATTTTCATCAATAAAAGAATTAGGTAGAAAATTTTGGTTATTAATGACTCTAGTTATTTTCTTTATGTTGGGAAAATTTAGTGAAGTATTTATATGTCTTCATGCATGTGATAATTTCGGATTAAATGTAGCTTGGGGAACTATATTTCCAGTTATTTACAGTTTAGTATCAGCTATTGTAGCTTATCCAATAGGAAAAATTTCAGATAAAGTAGACAGAAAAAATGTATTATTATTGGGTTTTATTATATTTACACTTTCTCATTTGTCAATTGGATTAGCTCCTAATTTATATTTTATATTTTTAGGAACTATATTATGGGGCACTCACGAAGGCATTACTGATAGTATGTTTGCCAGTTTAATATCAGATTATATACCCAAAGAACTAAGAGGAACCGGATTTGGTTTATATTCATTATTATCATCAGTAGCTATGATATTTGCTAGTATTATAGCTGGTCATATGTCAGATAAATTCGGTATGCATATAGCATTCATATCAGGAGCAGTACTAGGAATGATAACAATAATAATATTATTATTTATAAAACCATTTTTATCTATTGACAAGATAGGTGAACAAAAGATATAATATAATTGTGGTTATGGACGAGTACTAAAGCGGTCAACTAGGGCAGACTGTAAATCTGTTGGCATTTGCCTTCGAAGGTTCGAATCCTTCCTCTTCCACCATGCGGGTGTAGCTCAGTGGTAGAGCACCAGCCTTCCAAGCTAGTAACGTGAGTTCGATCCTCATCACCCGCTCCATTTGTTTTTCTATTAAATATAAAGGTACTCATAGTGTTATTAAATAAGCTTAGGACTCCTAAATTCTGGTATAAAAAACAAAGTATTTTAAGTAAGTGTTTAAGTCCAATAGCTAACTTAATAAACTATATATCGGAAATTAAATATAATTCTGTTTCCCCTGAAAAATTATCAGTTCCAGTAATAGGTATAGATAGTATAGTAATGAGTGGTGCAGGAAAGACACCAGCTATTGATTTAGTCTGTGAAATTTTAAAACAATATAAATATAATCCTCATATATTAACATCTAGTCACAGCGGCTATATAAAAAATGTAGTACAAGTAGATCCTAAATTACATTCTTACTTGCAAGTAGGAGATGAACCATTATTATATTCACAATTAATAACGACTTGGATAGGTAAAAATCGAATAAAAGCGAGTAAAGCTGCTATAAATACTGGAGCTAATCTATTAGTAATTGACGATTGGTTAAAAAATAATTACTTACAGAGTAGTTACAAACTATTAGTAATAGACTCTGAACAGAAGTTTTGTAATGAATGTTTGTTTCCAGCAGGTCCTTTAATGCATAGAATAGAACCAGCAATTAATACTTCTGATGCAATATTAATAATAGGTAATTATGATGAAGTATTGGAAAATGATATAAAAAATATTAATGACAAAATACCAATATTTCGAGCTAAAATGAAAGCAATTAATAAATTGGAAGTAGAAAAGAATAAAGTAATAGCTTTTTGTGGGCTGGGATATCCTAATAAATTTAAAAATACTTTAAAAGAACTGGATTATAATATAATTGATTTTTGGAAATTTTCTGACCATCATCCATATACAGTAACTGAAATAAGAAAATTAATAAATATAGCGACAAATAATAATGCAACATTAATAACTACTATGAAAGATTACGTAAAAATTCCAGAAGATTGCAAAACAGATATTAAGGCAATACAAATAAAATTAGCTGTAGAAAACGAAGATTTTACTAAAGCTTTAATAAAAAATATTAAAGATAAGATTATGCATTGAAGCTAGAAACAGAGTCTCTACCTTCACTTGCTAATTTATATTAAAAGTTTTTACCATATTTTTGTACTAGCTTGTTGTATGTATCATAAAATATTTCTACTAACGGGCCTATTATTTGTAATAATTCTTGATTATTTATTTTTAGCTTCTCTAATCTGAATTTACAATCGATTAATGTCTTACGAGCGTCCGACTCTATATTACAAACCATATCTTGAAATGCAGCGCTAATATAATTTTGTATTACTTTAATCTCGTCAGCAATTGTTTTATATTTCTCTATAGGACTCAATTGCCAAAATACCTCTATTACTTTAATGGTTAATGGTTCAAAAATATTACAAAGTTCTTGATAATCATTTCTTATTTGGGCAGAAGCTGCTGGTGCATCATCAATATCCATTGCCATACAGTGACATTGCATACAACATGCCGTGGTAAATAATACTGTTTTAAATAGATTTTTCATCATTGTAAAAATCCTTTTGAATAATCCTATTCTTTTATAGAATAATCTATATTTATTAATATTTAGTGAATATTTATGTAATACATTAAGTATTGTTTTTGTTAGAATAATAATAATTAAAACAACATCTTACAATTGATTATTAATAAAGTAATTATTATTAATATGTATAATTTGAGTGATATAAATTGTATATTCAAAATAACTCTAATTCTAATCCAAATGAAAATTATAATAACATTATATGACCTTTTTTATTTCTTGTTGATTATATAGTTTCTGTATTATAATAAAATTGAAAAGTGATATTATTTTTTAGAGAAATAATGGCAAGTTCATTAAATAGAGTAACACTAATAGGCAATCTTGGAAAAGATCCAGAAGTAAGAATAATTCCAGGTAGTGAAACAAAGGTTGCCTCTTTTACTATAGCAACAACTGAGACTCGTCGTAATAAGGCTACTGGCGAGAGAGAGGACAAGCCAGAATGGCACAGAATAGTAGTTTTTAATGAAAGACTAGTAGATTTAATTGAAAAGTACGTACGTAAGGGTTCTAAATTATATATTGAAGGACAATTACAAACTAGGTCTTGGACAGACAAAGCAGGGAATGAAAGATATGTAACTGAAGTTGTCCTTGGAAAATTTAAGGGAGATATCATGATGTTGGATTCTAAAAAGGATGGAACTCCATTATCACCGAGTAATAGTCAATCTCAAGAGAAAGGAACTCAAACAACTAATGACGATTATGATGAGGTGCCTTTCTAATAATGAAAGTATCAGTACTAGGCTCAACTGGAAAAATGGGTGGACTTGTTATTAAGTCTGCTCTTAGGGAAGGTTTTGAAATATCTAATAAAATTTCAAGTAAGGATAAAATATCCGATTTGTTCCTAGATACTGATGTTATAGTTGATTTTTCATGTCCAGTAGCTACTGAATCAATGCTACAATATGTTAATAAAGAAAAAGTTTCAATACCTATAGTAATAGGAACTACTGGATTATCTGAACAATGTATTGATTTAATGCATAGATGTTCTCAATTTGTTCAGATATTCTATTCTCCAAATATGAGTTTCTTAATATCAATAATTAATATGATTGCTTACGCAACCTCTAAATTATTAGATGAATCCTATGATGTTGAAATACATGAAGTACATCATAAATATAAAAAAGATTCCCCTTCAGGAACAGCTTTAATGCTAGGAAAGACTATAGCTCAAGCCAGAGAAAGAGAATTTAACGAAGTAGCTAGATTTACAAGATATGGAGTAATTCCTTTAAGACAAGAAGGTGAAATAGGATTTTCAGTTCAGAGATGTGGTAATACTGTTGGTAAACATGAAATTAGTTACGTTGGAGAATATGAAACTTTAAAAATAAAACACACAGCGCATTCTAAAGAAATATTCGCTAAAGGTACAGTAAAAGCCATTAGATGGTTAATCCAACAAAAACCTGGATTTTATACTATGAATGATTTCACTAGAAATCTCGTAGTTCCAATGGTTAAGTCGTTGTATAAAGATTTTTTCAGTAGAGTATAGATTTAAGTTATTATTATAATAATATTGGGAATATAGACTTGAGTAATATGATTAATTAAGGTTTCTTTATAATTTATAGCAAATTATTATACAAATTAGTACTATAGATTTATCAAATCTACAGAAAATTACTGTATGCAAAAATATAAGTTAGGAAATATCGCTACTAAATAGTAAAAAACTCAGTATCAAATATAGTTTATATATCAGTACAAATTCTTTGTAATTATTAAATGATTAGGATATGTTTTATTATAGATATATTCCAGTATCTATATTTTCATTGATATAGTATATTTAATAAAATCTGCATAGTTTTATTTGTATTGTTTTAATATCTTTACACTTGCATTGTTTTTTTTATATCAACAAATACAGTGCATTTTAAACTATTGAACTCTAAAATGTGTTGCACTTACTTGCATTTTTTTTATTGGAAGTGAGCTATAAAAGCTCACTATATTCACATTTATATATCGTAACAATTCTCACATTATTATGTTGCATAAATCAATAAACTATATAAATATTTTTTGTATAAAAACCACATTACTTACATTATTTATTAACTGTAAGCAGTGTGGTTGTATTTTATTGTGTTTTACATTACTTATTTACCACATAGAATATATTTAAAATAACCACACAAGTGTTGTAATTCACAGTCTTGACACTTGAGAGCCCTAGTACTTATTGTATGTTTCTGTTCTTCTCTGAACTTACGCAGTTCCTGATCTACTTTGCTATTTCGATTCGGAGCACGCAAACTTTTATTTATAATCTCGCACCACACCGTAGCAAAAATATCTTGCATTTGCTGTTGTGTTACCTTATGTTGTTTATAATTTTTATAAAGTCCATCCTTATAATCTTTAACATCTTTTCTGAATTGCATAATACTATCTATTAGTTCCTGCATTCTATCCAAATAGTAATTTACTGGTTGGTTAGCTTCAATACAATTGCCTTGCCCGAAATAATTAAGAACTGGATATCTCATGACTTCCGCACGTGTAGCATTACTCAAAGTAAACAAAGGCACACCTTCAAATGGACCACCACCACTTGCACTGTGTTTCGCAAAGATTGGACATAATGTTTTAAAGTCATTCTTGTCTTGGGTCTCTTGCATCTCCAAACCATTTTGACGATTTTCCATGGCTTGTGTATAACTTATACAACCCATTAAAATACCAACTATTGATACTTTTGTAAAAAAAGAGTTCATAAAAAACACTCTAACTTAAACTTCCTAATATTTATTCTAATATATATTGCAAAGATATGCAATATTTTTCGCTTTTATGCATTATGTATAATACAAATCTAGTCATATGAAAGTATTTTAGTTATAAATAGAGTAACTGATAGAAGTTTTTAAATAAGTAATACACAAAAAAATCCTCAAAATTTCCAGTTACAAATTAACTATTTATTAATGTTATAAGAATATAAGTTAATTACGGGTAACAAATTATAGGAGTTTTTAATGAACTTTAAATTATTCTTTTCAATAGCAAGTATATTATTAACATTTAGTAATATTAATGCTAATGAGTGTCTTTACACACAACAATCTTTAAAAGATAATGCAGTATTAAGTGAAAGAATACTGGATGAAATAGGACACGCATTAAATTCAAATAATGAAATTATACAAGTAACATGTGAAAACGAATTAGCTAATTTAACTGATGGAGCATATGCTGTTGCTGAACAAATGAATTTAGCTGCACATTACTTACAAAATGATACTGATCCTATAGCATTTAAAGAACATGCTGAGGTTTTTAATATGGTATTAAATATATTAATTGATAAGGCAAAGAAATTTGAAATTACTAACAATAAGTTCAGAAATAGTAAAATACAATCATATTTAGAAAATTTAACTCACATTAGAGTATAATATGACTGTATTAATATGACTATCTTGAATTGTTTGTCATAAAATGCTAGTTACAAAATACTTAGTATGGAAGATAATTTATGTAGCAATCTAGTACAATTTTACAAAGTTTTAGGAATAGATATATTCTTTAGTAATATACAAAATCCTAAAGCTTTAAATAATAATAAAAAAGAGTTCTTAATAAATAAACAAGAAGATAATACTCAAAATAACATCGAGAAGTGTGATTACTCTAATAATCTAATAAATACTACAAAAAATTCTATAAATTATGATTTAAATAATATAAAAAATAGTACTAAACCTGAATTATCCAAATTATTACTAGAAATTAATAATATAGATTGTCCAATAAGACATACAGCAAGAAGTACAGTTGTATTTGATGGTAATATTGATTCTAAACTAATGATAATAGGAGAAGCTCCAGGACAGGAAGAAGATATACAGTGTAAACCTTTCGTTGGTCAGAGTGGTATATTATTAAATAATATGTTAAAAGCAATAGGACTCTCAAGAGAAGATTCAATAATTTCTAATATAGTATTCTGGAGGCCGCCCTTTAATAGAACTCCATCTACAGACGAAATATCATTATGTTTACCATACGTTAATAGATTAATAAAAATAGTAAATCCTAAAGTATTACTATTACTAGGGGCAGTATCTAATCATGCATTATTAAATAATAATTTACCAATGTCTAAATTACGAGGGAACGTTAATAATGTACTGGGAATAAAAGCAGTATCAACTTATCATCCAGCTTACTTATTGCGTAGTAGTAATCAAAAGAAATACGTATTTAAAGATTTATTAATACTTAAAAGTAATATTGAATAGATTATTATATCAATATTCCTATAATTGTAGGAATATAATATTTAGTATTATTTATTACACATAAAATTAACCTATTGTATATAGTATTGCTAGTTTACAGAATATATTACATGTAAAGACTTTCTCACATATCTGTTTATAAGATAATTCTTATGTTTGGTTATATATTGTAATATAATTAAGTTATGTTAGTTTTTTTATTAAAAATATGAAAATTCGTCAACTTTTGGGAATTACGTTAGTATACTTTATTACTAATAATAACTACGTACAAGCTAGTGAAGTTATTAATATTCCTGTTAATCATAATAAATCTCAAGATACATATAATACTACATTATATGATAATAATAAATCACTATCCAATACTTTTATTGATCAACTGACTCAAGCCCAACAAGTACAAAATGATTTTTTAATAAAAACTGGAAATTATTGTAAATTGTTTAATACTTTTATTAATCAATACAATCAATCGCAACAAATACAAAATGATTCTCTAATACAAACTTGGGAGTACGGTAAATATCTTTGCACACTAGAGTTACCACCTCGAACTGAGGAACAAAAATTTAGTGATTATATCAATGATACTATGAGTTAACAAACTATAATTTGTATATTAATGTAAAATTAGTTTATGATACTAATCTAAAGTATAAAATCATGAGTGCTCCATTTATACACTTAAAATTACATTCTGCTTATTCTTTATGTGAAGGAGCTGTTAAAATACCTGATTTAATAAAACAATGTGAACTAGAGAGAGTTCCAGCAGTTGCTATAACTGATACTAATAATATGTTTGGAGTACTTGAATTCTCTATAAAATGTCAAGAACATGGAATACAACCTATTATTGGATCTATTATTGATTGTTACTTAAATAATACTTTAGCTCCTATGACTTTTATTTGTAAATCTGAAATGGGTTATAAAAATCTAATGAAACTCATGACTGCTTATTATTCTAATATAAATGTGGATAAACGATATATTACTTTAAAAGATTTATCTTTATATTATGAAGACTTAATATTATTAAGTGGTTCTGGATTAGGAGTGCCTGGACAGTTATTTATAAATGGAGAAAAGGATTTAGCAGTTAATGTTTTGAATGATTTAAAACATCTGTTTAGAGAGAATTTTTATATAGAATTATCGAGATGTAATGAAGATTATGAAAAGAATACTGAAGAATTTTTTATTAATTATGCAATAGATAATAATATACAATTGGTGGCTACTAATGAAGTATTCTTTCTAAACAAATCAATGCATATAGCGCACGATGCTTTACTATGTATAGCTGGTAGTACTTATATTAGTGTTAAGGATAGACGCAAAGTATCTGAAGAGCATTATTTAAAATCCTCTAAGGAAATGTTTGAATTATTTAAGGATATCCCGGAAGCTGTTACTAATACTTATATTATAGCTCAGAAGTGTCATTTCATGCCAGAGAAAAAAAAGCCCATGCTCCCTAGATTTTTCAATGATAATGACACATCAATGAGTGAAGATGATATATTAGAAAATAAAGCTCGGCAAGGGTTATTAGAGAAATTACAAATAGTAAAACAGTATAAATGTAATATAAATAAAGATTTTGAAGAAATAAAACAATTATATACTAATAGATTTGAATATGAATTAAAAGTAATAAAATCAATGGGATTCAGTGGATATTTCTTAATAGTTTCTGATTTCGTTAAATGGTCTAAGGATAATGATATCCCAGTGGGGCCAGGTAGAGGATCAGGAGCTGGTTCAATAATAGCTTGGTGTTTACATATCACGGAATTAGATCCTATAAAGTATACTTTACTATTTGAAAGATTTCTAAATCCTGAACGTGTATCAATGCCTGATTTCGATATAGATTTCTGTCAGTATAGAAGAGATGAAACTATAGAATACGTTCAATCGAAATATGGAAAGGAAAGAGTAGCTCACATAATAGCTTTAGGTAAGCTTCAAGCTAGGAATGTAGTAAGAGATGTAGGCAGAGTATTACAGATGTCTTACAATCAAGTAGATAAAATTACTAAGCTAGTCCCTCAGAACCCAGTTCATCCTATAGATTTAAGACAAGCTTTAGAAATGGAACCTAAATTAAAAGAGTTAATGAATAGTGATACTCAGGTAAAATTTCTAATAGATACAGCCTTACAACTTGAGGGACTGTTTAGACATGCTTCAATGCATGCTGCTGGTATAGTTATAGGCAATGAAAATATAGATGAATTAGTCCCAATATATTCTGATGGAGAGACTCCCATGGCCATTACTCAATTCAATATGAAATATGTTGAAATGGCTGGACTAGTTAAATTTGACTTTCTGGGATTGAAGACTCTGACAGTAATACAGTATGCAATAAAAAGTATTAAAAAGTATAAAAATATAGATTTAGATATATCTAATATAGATATGGAAGATGAACGAACATTTGATTTACTATGTTCAGTTGATGTAACTGGTGTATTCCAATTAGAAAGTTCAGGAATGAAGGAAGTCATTAAAAAACTGCAACCAGACAATATAGAAGATATTATAGCTTTAATATCACTATATAGACCTGGACCTATGGATAATATACCTGTATATTTGGCTAGAAAACATGGAGAAGAAAAAATAAAATATTTGCATCCAATATTAGAACCAATACTAAAACCTACTTACGGAGTAATGATATATCAAGAACAAGTAATGCAAATAGCTCAGAAAATGGGAGGATATTCATTAGCAGGAGCTGACCTTTTAAGAAGAGCTATGGGAAAGAAAATAAAAGAAGAAATGGAGAAAAATAAATCTATATTTGAAGAAGGAGCAATTAAACAAGGTATAGATAAGAAAATAGCTTCAGAAGTATTTGATACTATGGCTAAGTTTGCAAGTTATGGATTTAATAGGTCTCATGCAGCTGCTTATGGAGTAATATCTTATCAAACTGCTTATTTAAAATCTAATTTTAGATTAGAATTCTATATAGCATCATTAAACCTAGATATAGATAAAACTGATAAAGTGTCAATGTTTATTCAAGATGCTAAACAGTCAGGAGTTGTAATATTGCCACTAGATATAAATAAATCAGAAGATATATTTATAGAAGAAGGAGATAATAGTATTAGATATGCATTAGGAGCATTAAAAGGAAGTAGTTCAGCTGTAATGCAAAATATAGTTAAAGAAAGAAAATTAAATGGCAACTATAAAGATATATTTGATTTTTTCAATAGAGTAAATAACATTCCTGGCTTTAATTCTAAACAAGCTGAAATATTAACGTTATCAGGAGCTTTCGACTCTATACATAATAATAGACATCAGATATTTGAATCATTAGATATATTAATGAGTAGTGATAATAAAACTAACCAAATGTTATTATTTAATAATACTAAGAAAGAATTAATAAATGTTCCTCAGTGGGATATTTTAGAACAATTAGATAAAGAAAGACAAGTAGTGAAATTTTACTTAAATAATCATCCAATGAATTTATATAATGAAATATTACAGAGTAATAATGTATTGAATAGTAAAGATTTTAATAAATCAATGGAAAATGTAAATATAGCTGGAATACTAATGAGTAAAGATGAGCATATATCTAAAAGTGGAAATAAATATTGTTTTATTACAATATCAGATACTAGCAACACATTTGAAGTTAGTGTATTATCAAGTCTATATTTACAAGTAAGAGAATATTTAACTATTGGTAAACCTTATTTAATACAATCTAAACTAGTAGTAGATGGAGACACAATAAGAATTACTGCTTTAAAACTATATAATATAGATATTTTTATAAATAATCAAAGTATATTTATTCACATAAATCAATTTACAGATATTAATAAATTGAAAGAAGAATTAGACAAATTGGAAAATGGTAACAATAAAGTATATTTTATTATTAGAGATGAGTATAATCAAAAACATGAAATAGATATAAAATATTCTAAAAATGTAAATTTAGCTATGAGAAAATATTTAGCAGATAAGTTCAAGGTAAATATAGAATCTAGTAATATACTATAAATTTTTATAGTGAAAAACTAATAACAGTAAAATCATAATAATTTAGGCATTATTATTATATAATCATATAAATTTTATGTGGTAATTTAGCATAATGGTAATATCCATAAATATGACACAAAATAATGTGTTGTTGTAATGATTTTATTATGTTATAATTATATTAGAATGGTGTGTCTCCTTAGTCTAGGGGCCTAGGACATCGCCCTCTCACGGCGACAACACGGGTTCAAATCCCGTAGGAGACGCCAGTTGTTGTTTGTTATTTTCTAGGTTGGTTTAATTGTTTATTGTTATGTCGTTAATATTACATTAATTTAAATTTTCTAGTGTAATTTCTTAGTATTTAGTTAATTATTATACAATTTTGCAATGATACATCTATTTTTTAGTATTTTATTTACTATTGTTTAAGGGAATAATTGACATATAACATAAAACATATTAGAATAATATAGAAAATAGTATTTTAAAAAGGAGAACTTTTTATGGCTCTAAAGAATAAGTTATCACTATTATGCTTGAGTATAATAGCAACGAACTTTGGAATAGACAATGTACAATCCGACGATTGGAATAGTTATAATTACAATAGACCTTTTACACCAAGTAATTTTGCAACTAGGAATAGGAATCTTTATAATAATAATAGACTTTTTACACCAAATAATAATTTGCTAGTTAAGGGCTCTTTGTCACCCACTAAAGATGATTTATATGGTGAAAGACCAATATTCTCCAAACTCAATGATAGTGATTATGATACTGATGCTTCTGATAATGAAAAAAATACTGGACTGAAAGGTACATTGAGATCTTATTTGAATCTCTATAGTAATATAAGCGAAGATAGTATGAAACTGCAAGTTAATTGGAACAATAATGTATTGTTAGGATCAAACAACATTAGTATGCTGTTTACTAACTACTTATTGGCAGAGAGTGAAAGTACATACGAGGCATCGGTTGCTAAAGATTCTACAGTACGGCAATTGCAATCAATGATGGATGCTGGTTTGGTGAAAGATTTTATGCAAGTATTGAATTTATATCCTGCTTTGCATAAGATACCTTATGAAATACCACGTTTGTTATATGATAATCTGATCAGGTTTAATGTAAGATTCGAAAAAAGTCAGTTAAATGATATTATTGATCAATATAATAACAATTATAAAAATCAAATTTTTGGAATAAATAACTATTTGGCGGAAAACAATTTTGCGCATGGCAATAATAGCTTATATAAACATCTCTCTGTATTATTGCATGTGTTGAATAATAGTAGTAATACTTCCAGTGTTGTATCGGGAAATGTATTGGATTCCATTTTATTACTTGCAGAAGAGTTTCAAGATAATATTGTAATAGCAACTTTGTTAAATAAGTTTATTGAATCTACTTCGATAAAAACACAGGACAAATTAATTGACAAGGTTATTATGCAAATAAATCAGAAAGGAGCTGCGACAAATAATTCCACAAGTTGTAACTACTTATATGACATTGCTATTCGCTTGTTATTAAAAAAGGCTAATTACTATAATGCTTTAATGCGAACAAGCAAGGAATACAAAAAAATAAGTCAATTACAATTGTTTCAGTCTTTTAAGAATTTGTCCAGTGTTGTACAGCAAATAAAGAATGTACAATATGAGCAATATGATAATATTACAAATTTACTAGTAAACAAGTATGCTGAAATACTGAAGAATATTATTCAAGTAAATCGTGACAATTATAGTACTGGATTTGATCTTGATAGTCCAGTTCCAAGTTACATTTTTTTACTACATCAGATATGTAACAGTGGTCAAAATAGTCAACAAAGTAGTTATAATCAGCGATTAAAAGAGTTTATACTGTCTTCTAGAATGCAAGATTTATCTAACATGGTTTTAGCAAACTGGTGTTATTATAACGGAATAGATTCTATTCCATTATCTAATGTTGATGCACAGCAGGATATTATAAAAGCACCTAACGTCATTAATTTAGTGAACATATTGTTAGCTAATGCTCGTTCTAAAGATAATGTTGTTGCGCAACAAGCATCTGATATTATAAATAAGATTAGGCAATATGTAAATAAGAACGATCGTATAATAAGCAATTCAAATGAATTGTTATACGATACAATGACTTATGCATTGTGCGAACAAGAGGCGTATAATGCTTGGGTACAGTTACTTGGTCGTTTCGGTTTAGGTAAAAAAGTAGTTAGTTACCATACTCAGTCCAAGAATAATATTCTTGTACCAAATACAAATGGTAGTGTATTTGATGTTTCATGGCTCATAAATAATCCAGCGAGATTGGATAATACAGTGCATATTCCTAAAAACATTTGGGATGAACTTTTTAGGAAATATTTAGGTATTGCTAGTGGCCGATTCATGCAGCTGAATGATAATGCAAGTCGGAATATTGATCGTCAAAAACATGTTTGGAATGTTATAAATAACATTTTTATGAACAACCAACAAAATCGGAAACGAGATTATATTTTAGGGGAAAAGGAAATTATACAAGTATTTGAGAAGTTGACAACTGAATTGGTTCAATCAAATGATGCATATAGCAATGTATATAAGCAAATTATACAACAATTTATTAAAAATGTTCCAGTCCGAGTACGAAATGCAGCATTGTGTGATTATATTCAGCAATTTATTACATATCCACAAGATGTGGATATAAAATTCATAATGAATGCGCTGAAAGATCACGTGCAATATGTAAATGATCACTATTATAGTGTACTCACGTCTTTTTTAGATGGAGTGGTGGACCAAATGGTGTTCAAATCTCCGCAAAATCAACAGAATAATCCAAACTTTCATGCACAATGCAAGAGTAAATTATCTAATATTCCTATCGATCCAAAACAAAACCTTGTACCAGTGTTAATACATGCATATCATACATCAAACAACCAGTTCCAAGACATAGAAATAAACCGGTGTCAAGACACGGCGGCGGAGCAGAGTAGGCAACAACGTATAAAGTTTAACGCTCCATATTTGATATATGACATGTCTTTTAATTGGAATAAAGATGTGGTGAATAGTTTATATGCAGCAATATATAACATGATCCGGACCAGACCGGACATGACTAGTTTCCACCTTGATCCGCTATTAGCTGACGGGATAAAAGAATACCTACAGAAGGAGTGTCTGAATAAATTACAATGCAAGAATAACTTAGCGTTTGTCGCCTCTGGTGGAGCATCTTCCAGCAAAATTTATAAAAAG
Source organism: uncultured Holosporaceae bacterium (assembly GCA_946408175.1). GTDB lineage: Bacteria > Pseudomonadota > Alphaproteobacteria > RUG11792 > RUG11792 > RUG11792. The sequence continues at coordinate 5,023 of CAMJRB010000014.1, read as the reverse complement.
GATCAATGGCCACTTTTGGACAAAGAGACATACAACGTAGATAGTAAACAATTGTTGCTACAGGTTGTTGATAAATCTATTTTTCTTGAAAATGTTGTATCATTATTAATGATGGGTAATAATCAATATTACCGAACTATATTTAAGGGAGCGTACAAAAATTTATCTGAGATATACAGACGTTATTTTGCTAACAACAATAATATTTCGATTCATAACATTGCAAAGGATGCAATATCAATGCTAATAAATGGTTTTGGTCAGTTCTTATCTTTTGTGGGATACTTTGACGAGAAAGGTAAGATGCAAGCTGCTATCAAATGGTTGTCAGAGAATCAAAGTGTTGTGAGCAGGATACTTGAAAATACTCTTAATAATCCTAGTGCAAGTAATTCTCACATGAAAATGCAGCTAAAAAGTTCCATAATATATACATGGTTTATAATAGAACAAATTATGTCAAAAGATTCAATTGATGATACTTATTTGCTTTCAAAGACAGATTTAGACATTGCAACACAAAAGAAAACAATGTTCATCAAGGGTTTTTATTCTATTACTACAGGCATGAACATCGGCCAGAATGATATTATACAAAAGGTTGTAAACAATTTGGAGGCCCTTTACACGACACAAAACTTTTCAGTGAATGATGAGGAAGAAAGTGTTTACTCATATGATAATGAAATTAATGATTGATAATTGAACTTAATATAATGTTAGGCTGTTTATTACAGCCTAATTGTATTTAGTAGTTATCAATTTATTTCTTTTCTGTTTGTTTGGTAAATTTTCATTATTGGATTTTGTACACTTTATTATATTTGTGTTTGGTTGTATTTTTCTGTAATCACACATAATAACTAGTAGTTTTTATAATTTTTGGTTCTTAAATAGGTGCATATATCATAATCTACACGTAAGTAAAATTAATTTTTAATACAGCTTATTATGTAAATTAGTCTAAAAATATTTCTTTTAATATAAACAAACAATTGCATATTTTACATTAATAAAATGCATGGTAATACTTCAGTAAATTTACTATGATAATTTTTACTTTATGTAATATTATTACTTAACACTTTATATTAAAACTACAATATATAAAAAAGCAGCTCTGCTGCTGAATTATTTTGCAGAGCTGTGCTGAAATTATAGTGCTATTAGTAACTATACTAAAATAAGTTTATTGCTCTTTTAAAGTATCTGTCCTATGTCGTTTATTGTTGTAGTACTGTACTATTCTTACTATTACAAATACTATTAAGAACGGATATAAGTAACTCAATACCATGCCTAATATTTGACATATTTTACTAAATCCTAATAATGACATTACATAAGTAGATATACCTGTAGCTACTATTAATACTTTATGATTTACTTTCTCTAAGAATATATCTTTATACAAGTAATCTGCGAATATTGAAGTTAAAGCTATACTAGTAGCCAAACAACATACAGCTATTACTATTGCTACAAACCAAGCTGCTGATGGTCCCATTGCTAATTTGGCTATTTCTGGGAATAAAGCAGCGTCAGGAGTATTTCCCAAAACTGGAGAGTATTGAGCTCCCAAGTAAATTAATCCTAAGTAGACTATTGATATAACTGTTCCAGCTATGAAAAATGACTTCACTGAAGATTGTATTAATACATTATTATTTTCCTGCTGATCTGACGGTAAAGCATTTTTAATGTATCCATAAATCACACTCATTGCCATAAAAGCAGTTAACATATCCATTGTCTGATAACCCAAATTTAAACTAGTTAAAAATGCTTCAGTAGCTGATTTATTAACTGAAATAGCAGGCATATTGGGATCTTTTAAATATAAAGCCAATATAATAATCCCTATTACTCCACCGAATTTTAGAGGGGTAAAGACTCTACCTATTAGATCCACTAATTTTCCTGGATTCCAAGCTAATATTACTAAAGCTATACAATATGTTATTTTGAATATATCACTATTTACTGCTGGAAAAGCTGTCTTTATGCAATCGAATGATACATTGACATTTCTAGCTATACCGCCGAAAGGTCCAACAAGCATCATAATGCATAACATTATACAAAAAGTGATATACTTCCCTAATGGCTTCATAAACTTCTTATTATCAGCATTATATAGAATAGCACTATAATCTCCAACAAAGTGTATAAGAACCGCTGTTATGAGCCAACCAATAGTTGCTATAAACCAGTGATTTGCAAAGTTTTTACCAACTATTAAAGGAAATACTATATTGCTAGAACCAAAAACCATAGCAAATATAGCGAATCCTGCTACTACTAACTTCGATTGAACATTATTACTCATGTTGAACCTACGATTAAAAAAATAACCACCTTTTTAATTATAACACAATTATTAAAAATATCTATTATATTATAAATAATCATCTAATAAATCTTACTTTTAATTACTATTACCGCATATATTAATATACTGAATAATGCTATTAAATATAGCAAATTAATATAAAGTAATAATTTATGTATTAGAGTATTTAATATTATTAATTTGTCCAGAAATTTGTTTTTATATTAACATAGTAAATTAGTCAATAGTAGATAATGATTCAATGCATTAACTATTGTGTAACATTTTACTTTGAATTAATCACTAGTTGAGAATTCTAATAAAAGCTCGTATTATTTACTGATAACATTTCATTATTATTTGGGCTTGGGTATAATTTATTATATAAATGATGTCAATAAGTTATTGTGATTTTAAATTATAGTAAAGAGCAGTTAATAGATTTATTTAAAAGTTTAAAACTTCCTCAGTTTAGAGTAAATCAAGTATTGGAATGGGTATACAATAAAGGTTGCAAATCTTTTTATGAAATGACTAATATTAGTAGAGAATTACAAGAAACATTAAATAAAAATTATTATATCTACAGACCTAATATAATTAAAACTAGTAAATCTATAGATGGTACTATTAAGTTTTTATTGGAATTGCAAGATAAAAATACTATTGAAACTGTATTTATACCTGAAACTAACAGAAATACTATTTGTATATCATCCCAAGTAGGTTGTGCTGTAGGTTGTAAATTTTGTAATACAGGATACAATGGATTTAAAAGAAATTTAACAGTAGAGGAGATAGTATCACAAGTATTAATAGTTAAAGATTATTTAAATTCTTGGAAAACAAAAGATAAATTTATAACAAATATAGTAGTAATGGGAATGGGAGAGCCTTTATTTAACTGGAATAATGTAAATATAGCCTTGGAAAATTTACAAATAGGTAAAATGCAATCTATTAGTCCAAAGCATATAACAGTTTCAACTTCTGGGATAGTGCCTGTTTTAAGTAAAATAATAAATAAATTTAATTATAATCTTGCAATATCATTACATGCTCCAAACGATGAAATACGTTCTAGTATAATGCCCATTAATAAGTTCTATCCTTTAAAAGATTTATTAAATATTTGTAGAACCTATAATAAATTAATTACTTTTGAATATTTAATGTTAAGTGGAATTAATGATTCTGAAAAAGATGCCAAGCAATTAATAAAATTATTACATGGAATAAAATGTAAAATTAATTTAATAAAATTTAATTCCTGGGAGGGAGATGTATTTAGTTGTTCCTCTATTGATAAAATAAAAGATTTTCAAATATTACTTAATAAAAGTGGAATAATAGCAACTATTCGTTGCAGTAGAGGACAAGATATAATGGCAGCCTGTGGCCAATTACAATCTCAGAATGGCTTAATTATAAAATAACAGTCAGTAAAGCATAATACTTAATGATAATTTGTTAGTTTTATAATGATAATCAAAACCCTAATATACCTTGGTTTTATCTAAATTATTTCTTTATTTATTAGAAATTTAATACATTTTTCAGGCTTATTTCCAATAGCCAGTTTAACGTAGAATTGCTTTGTTAGTTGGTTATTCATTTTTGTTAATTGGTTTTTAGAAAGGAGTATATGAAAATGAAAATTACTAATGTTGTAAGAGCAGTTGCTGTATTGTGTTCAGTATTCAGTGTTAATGCCTCTGATTCTATAAGTTTTCAGTTTTCAGATGAGGGGAATGATGGTTTTAGAGCTTCTGCTCAGTATTGTGCTGGTTATAATTGTATGAATACTTACGCAGATGATATGAGTGATCTTGCTCAGCGTGTGTCCGGCATTTCCAATGGTGCTGTTTCGTTTAATAATTCTCATAGGGGCACATATGAGTTAAGTGGTTGTTATCCATATTCAATGAAAAAGAACAATATGGAATTTTATGAATTATTAACATTTGACGGAATGAAGTATAGTAATAATGTTGGAAGAATGATATTTAGTGGTACTGATAGGTATCAACCATCAGTTAAGTTGTCATTTGACAGTGTTAGCGACATGAATTTACCTGACATTGAATGCAATAATATTCCACTTATGAGATTTGAAGCCAGAAATAATACTAATGGGAGTGGGATATTGAGAAACTTTAAAACTAATGGAGTGACTGGTTTATCTTATAATGTTCCTTTATATATAAGGGGATGTCAATGTAATAATATTCAAGGTGATTTTAGAAACTTGTGTGTACTAGCTAGTGCTAATGGAAATAATAATACCTGTGCTGATTTTAAACGTTATAATGGGGAACCAGTTGATCTTGGAGGTATTCAGTATCTAAAGATAACTGGATTAGAAGGTAAATTTGGTACTGGAGTAAAGATAAAGAGTATTAAATCATATAGGGATTTACCTGCTGGTGTAATTAAGACGTATGATGCACATGCTATGAAGAACCTTAATGAGATTCGCCCTATGAACCAATCTGGTAAGATTGCATTTAAGTTTACAGGAAATGTACAGGCTAATAGGTGGACACCAATTCTGAACTTTGGTGTTAAAGGGTACTGGAAGCGAAATGCAAATCTACAGCACGAGTTGTACGATTCTATCTATTCCGAGGATAAGCATCCTACTACTCAGAATCCTGCATTCTTAGTATTTGATTTGGTTAAAGAATAAGT
>CAMJRB010000013.1 GCA_946408175.1 uncultured Holosporaceae bacterium | reverse complement strand
CATTAATTTATTAGCAAAACAACTTACTAAAATATACAAACATATGTAAATTTCATGCAAAATTTATTTAAAGATTTTAGAAAATAATTGTTAATTTATGCAGCTTTAATAAAAAGAATTTGCATGGTACTTGATAATATATATAAAATATATTAGAATAATAATTGATGATTGCTTAATTTATAGGTAGATTATGAAATACTTAAAATTTTTAACAACCTCATTAGTAATATTGGGGGGGGGGGGAACAGCCCTAAATAGTAGTATTTGTTACTCTATGGAGGACAATAATAATGAAAAACTTATTGGTACTCATTATGGCGTTGTTTTCCAAAATAATCCTGATAAAATGCAAGAAAGTAAAGATTTTATAACGACTATTAAAAATAAGGAATTAAAAGAACAATATTCGCGGTTAAGATACGATATATTTATGCAATATCCATATCATTTGGACCGTTACCTTCACAATTCAGATTTGTTGTCCTATTGGCTTCGTAATATATATGCAATAGCGAACCAATTGACTTATTTAGTTGAAAGAATTGAAAAAGGCGAATCATGTTTTGATAAAGCTTTATTAAACACTCAATGGCGTACAGATCAGTTAACTGATGTATTTACATTAAAGACCGAAGAAAACGATCCTTTAGAAGAGATAAATTTGCATGATTTACTAAATTATTTATCAAGTAAATTATACATGATAGCGATAAATCTCTTAAAGGATATGCAGTCGGTATTAATAAAGCAAGTACATCAAAATATTACAGCGAATGAGTACAATCAAATTAACAATGATTTCAAAAGAAAATTAACTAATAGTTTTTTGGAAGTTTCAGCAATGAACAATTTTTGGAAAACACGTGAAGTATTTGATATGTCTACACATCCAGCACTGCACAATGATAAAGTTATATTCAGTGAAACTGATGTAAAGGAGATTTGGAATGAGAATGCATGGAACGAATTACACAAATTATGGAAGAATAACTACGAGTTTAATACAGTTATATAAGATGACAGGGCAACTAATTAGATTGCAATGTTCTTCAATAGTGCATTGAACAATAGTTTTTATATATTATATTAAAAATTTATAGAGTATTAATTAAAGATGATTTCTGGAAATATATTTATTGTTCTCATATTTGTATGATTTCTTTTTTAAATAATACTCGTAAAATAACGATTACCTATTAATTCTCTGTAACAATCAACCAATACAGACTTTTTTTATATACAGCAAATGCTTTTACAGTTTCATATTTACTATAATCATTGCATATATCTAACTCTAAAGCCACTGAAAATAATAGCAATATTATATTATTATTTTTCATTATTTACTTTATAAATATATTTACCGATCTTTTCATCATATAAAATTTCCCAATTATTTCTTTGTTGTAATAAAAATTCTATTATTTTACTTTGCAATTTTTCAGGAATAATTTCTGTACATTTAATTGATATTACATTCCAAGCACTACCATTTAAATATTTTCTACTATCAATTTAATAATAATACTTAATACAATAAATACGCTTAGCAATTCGTGTTGCTAAATTATCAAAATCAATAATATCTTTTATATTATCCACTTTTATATTTAAATTCTTAGCTAATTGTTTTATTTTCAATAGTAATTTACTACCATTAAAATAACTTCTTAAAATATTAGTACTTTCTACAAATTTACTTTGCAATAATGCTGTATGATCTTCACTATTCATTTTATAATTTGGAGTATAAATAAATTTACATTTATAATATAAGTTACTACTAGAATGTTTATCAACAACTAGTTGCCAATTATTTGTCTTACAAGTTTTATGTAGATGTAATATTATTTTATTTTTTAAGTGTCTACTAATATTATCTTTAAAAATAATTTCTATTACATTCCAAGTTTTATTGTGTAATGTATGTAGTGTTGTATTATCATAGTGCCATATTAAATATAATTTATTACCAATTTGTTTAAACATTTCATTTATATAAAAAATCTCTTTAATATCTTTTATTTCAGTCTTATATTCTTTAGCAAATTCTTTTACTTGCATTAAAAATTTAATTGACATTATATAATGCATTAATTCCAATGTATTAGTAATAAATTGTGACTGTAATGATAATGTTTCAGTAGGTTTTCCTTGTAGTAATGCTTGGATGGATTTGGCTTCACAAATAATATTAATACTGTTAGTAAAAATAATAAATACTTTAACAAAAAACATTAATTAATACAATAACATAATAGTATTATAGCATAGTTTTCACAGAATTACTTCTAATTAATATATATATCTTCATATATATATCACCGATAATACTCAATTTCCAATATATATTTATTACTAATATTTTAAATTTTATGTATTAATATATAGTATATATAACATATAACAAGAAATATAATCTCATGTATTGGATAGCAGTTGTTTTATAATTAACAACTGCCTTGAATGGGTTATTTACTATAATATTTTATAAATGATTTCAATCTTTTTATTGTTTCTTCTTTACCTATAATAGAAACTATTTCAAATACACTTGGAGAAGCTAATTTTCCACATAGAGCGCCTCTCATAGCTTGTGCAATTTCAACTAATTTTACTCCTTTACTTTGTGAAAATTCTTTAATACTATTACATAATTCTTCTTCATTAGTTGAATATTCATTAGTATTTAATTTGTCGACTATTTCTTGCAATAATTCTAAGTGCATACTAGTTGCATATTTAGAACATTTTTCTTCATAAGTTTCAGGTGAGTTTACATATATTAATGCATTATCAGCTAGTTCTACTACTGTCTTAGCTCTTTCTTTTAAACTATTCATTCCTTTTAATATATTTCGTTTAGATTGCTCATCTACTGTACATTTAAAAAATGGTAAAGTATAGGCTAATAATGATTCATTATTTCTTTCCTTTATATAATGGGCATTTAGATTTTGTAATTTAGCCATATCAAATCTAGATGGAGATTTACCTACACTATCAAAATCAAACCATTTTATAGCATCTTCTCTAGTAATTATTTCATCATTACCATGACTCCAGCCTAGTCTTAATAAATAATTAGCTATAGCTTCTGGTAAATAACCTAATTGCATATAATCTATAGCACTAGCAGCGCCATGCCTTTTAGATAACTTAGCTCCATCAGGACCGTAAATAAGTGGTATATGTCCAAATTTAGGTACTTCCCAACCACAAGCTTTATATATTTGTATTTGCCTAAAAGTATTAGTCAAATGGTCATCTCCTCGTATTACATGAGTTATATTCATATCATGATCATCAACTACTACTGATAACATATAAGTAGGCGTTCCATCAGACCGAATTAATACTAAATCATCTAATTGAGAATTACTTACGGTTACTTCTCCTTGTACCATATCATTTACAGTTGTACTTCCTTCTAATTCAGATTTTAATCTTATTACTGGTTTTATATTTGGATCATGATTATTATTACTATTCCTACATTTACCATCGTATTTATAAGGTTTATTTTCTTTTAAACATTGTTCCTTTTTACTTGCTAATTCTTCAGAAGTACAATAACAGTAATAAGCTTTACCTTTATTTACTAAATCTATAGCTACTTCCTTGTGTCTGTCTATTCTAGAAGATTGAATTACTGGCTTTCCATCCCAATCTATCTTCAACCATTCTAATATTTTAAATATTAATCTAGTATTTTCATCAGTAGATCTTAATTTATCAGTGTCTTCTATTCTAAGAAAAAAATTACCTTTATTATGGCGTGCATATAGCCAATTGAATAAAGCAGTTCTAACTGAACCTATATGTAACACTCCAGTTGGACTAGGAGCAAATCTAACATTTATTGTCATAATTCATTACCTCTTATATTATATTAATTTTTTTCTATTACTTACTTTAATCAAGATTATTTTTTATTTGTTCAGAAGATTCTACATCGTGGCATTCTTCAATTTCATTATCATATTCATCTTCATCTATATTATCATCCATATCTGAATTGCTGTCTTCTTCACATGTATCATCACTATCCTCTATCTCTTCACTTATATCATCTTCACTATCAGCCATATCTTCAGCATCGAACAATTCTTCTTCTTCCTCTATTAACATTTCATTATTTCTATTAACAATATTACTTTTGGTTATACTTTCTAAGCTATCTAATGATATAGCTTCTTCTGATATTTCTCTCATAGCTATAACTGTTGATTTATCATCGTCTCTAGCAACAGCGGGTCTAGCACCCCTGTCTATATCCTTTGCTCTTTTGGATGCTAACAAGACCAATTTAAATCTGTTATCAACCTTTTTTAAACATGATTCAACACTAACCTTCATTTTATAATTTCCAATTACTATATATACTGTTATATTAACATACATACTATATTGATTGCATAATTAACTTGACATATAGTAAATTAGTATAATAAGTTATGAGTGTATTACATTAATATACAGCATTTCATACAAAAGTATTGTAAAAAGTACTCGTTAAATAATGAATATCTAATATTAAATTATATTATATAATAATGTTTTAGCTCTAATAATAAAGGTAGTAAAAATACAGCAATCATTAGTATTTTATATATAATACCTATATAGTTATACTGTTTAGAATATTGTTACTTATTAGTATTTTATATTAAAAACTAACTACATAAGCAAATTTTTAATCCAGAGCAAAATACCATATAGCTACCACATTATATATATTATATATAATATAATGACTATGTTATGTAATATTACTTTTTTATATAGTATAATATACTACTTCTACTATTTAATTATCTTGTTTTATTTTCGCATAATTATTATATTTATTTTTTATTTATTGTATTTTAATACTAAGTATTGTCCATTATTACATTCTTTCTGTCCTTTATCCAATTTATCTTGTACATCCTTATAAGTATGATATTCATAGTTAGATTTGTATCTCTCCGCATAATCTTCAGCATTGCATGCTTGCACAACAATTTTGTCATCTGATGTGTACTTTTTTGTCACGAGTATTACTGCTTTTTGTATAGCATTTATTAAATCCTTTGTACATGGTCTTATACTATCGTAATATGCAATTACAAAATCCTCCTTAGGCTTCTTTGTATCTGTATTAGGTTCATCATCATTATAGTAATTGTTTGTTTTCGATTCATTTTCGTAATTATTTTTTAGTGTTGTAATTATTAACGAAACTATAAATGCATCATAAAAGTTTACACTACCACAAAACATTTCTCTATACTTGTATGGTACAGGTATTTGTGTTAAAACATCATATAAATTAGCATGAAATTTTGTTTTACCCAAAACGGACATTGAATATCCAAGCTTACTCGATACTTCCCCATCGAAGTTGTTGTACCAATATTTGTAGTGCATTATCATATCAAATACACTATCGTCCAAATAAGCAAAACTAACTGGTATAAATTGTTGACTCGGTTCATGCTTACAATATCGCTCATTATCAAGAATACCATAATCATCATCAAGCTTAGAAACTAAATAACAGCCTTCTGCACGTTGATCATTAATTGCTTGTGCTAATACTGCAAAAAATGTGTCTAGAAATTTAATGGGATTCATTATGAGTTTTTCATTGTTTGTTATTATTTTAGCAGGTTGCTTCAACCAAGGTTGCTGTGAGAATTCTTGTTCCAGGACTGCATTTGAATCAAACTTCTCATGATAATATTTAAGCGGACTTTTATATAAACGTTTAGGATTTTTTTGTCTTAACTGTTGGATTTTATTTTCAGTTTCATTTAGGAAATAACCCTTCTTACCATCTAGACGCCAAATTTCTTCTCCAAAATCTAGATAAGAGTATGCTACATGGTACCATCATCCTATTCATTTCTCTTACTACTGATGTTGAATTGAAAATTTCCACTAATTTTTGGTCGTACACTATGTCTGGTACCTCTACTTCTTTTCCACCTGGATGTTTTATTTTACTCGTGTAACGCGATGCTTGCAAGTCGCTTCCATCTATGCAGAATGTTTTGTCTTTTTCGTTGTAAGATGCTTTGTGATTAGTACTCTGTTTATTAAATGCATCAATAAATTGCTTAGTAATATGTGGTTGTTGATGTTCGTTGAATAAATGTGCTAACTTATCGATATTGTTAGGTACATACTCTTCCTCATCCTCATCTTTTGCTTTATTATCATATCTTCCCAGCAAGTAGTTCCAGTTCATTTCTTTTTTGTTTGTCTTGACATCGGATTTCAAGTGATAATTTAACCAATTTTCAGACGTATCAAAAAGAGTTTTTGGCATTAATATTTTGTTTTTTGAAACAGATAAATTATTTTCACTAATAGTTGTTGCATTGATATAATTACATGATGTTGCAATAATTGTTACAAATAATATTTTCTTTAACATATTATTCGAAATAAGAAACCAACTAATATTAGTCTATTACACAAATATTTATTTTTAATAAAAACTTATATAAAATAAAAATGAGTAAAATTATTTTATTAATACCAATGTGTATCTGAAAAACACTAATGAATTAGCATTCTGTATGTCTAAAAATTATGCAACACAGATAACATTCTATATGGCTTCCAGTATTATTTAACTTTACATTAAATCAATATAATGTTATTATATAATATATAATCGCTTTTATATAATGTATATTAATAGGCATAATAAATGACTAACAATATTAATATAAAGAATTTAGCAATAATAGCTCACGTAGATCATGGTAAAACAACATTAGTTGATGCAATGTTTAAACAAAGTGGATTATTCAGAGATAACCAGAAATTAGAAACTTGTGCAATGGACTCTAACGAGTTGGAAAGAGAAAGAGGAATTACTATATTAGCAAAGTGTACAAGTTTTACATGGAAAAATACCAAATTAAACATAGTAGATACTCCTGGACACGCCGATTTTGGGGGTGAGGTAGAAAGAATTCTGAGTATGGTAGATGGAGTGCTAGTATTGGTGGATGCTGCTGAAGGCCCTATGCCTCAAACTAAATTTGTATTATCAAAAGCTTTAGCCCTTGGTTTAAATCCAATAGTAGTAATAAATAAAATAGATAAGTCAGATGCAAGAGTATCTGAAGTAGTCGATGAAGTATTTAATTTATTTATAGCTCTTGGAGCTAATGATAAGCAATTAGATTTTCCAATATTATACGCTTCCGGTCGTAGTGGTTGGGCTGTTAAGAATCTTGAAAATGATGAAAGAAAGGATTTGGCACCACTGTTAGATACAGTACTAGAGCATATTCCAAATGCTAAGACTGAAGAAGGTCCATTTAGAATGCTGGTAACTATGCTGGAATATGATCAGTATTTAGGACGAGTATTGACTGGTAAAATACTCAGTGGAAAAGCTAATATAAACGATGCTGTACATGCTTTAAGAATAGGACTAGATAAAGATATAGAACAATCAAGGCTAACCAAATTATTAACATTTGAAGGATTAAGAAGAATACCAGTAGAAACTGCAGTAGCTGGAGACATAGTAGCCATTGCTGGACTAACTAAGGCCACAGTAGCTGATACTATATGTGCTATGGAAGTTATTGAGCCATTAAAAGCTTTACCAATAGATCCTCCTACAATATCAATGACTTTTGGAGTAAATGATTCTCCATTGGCTGGTAAGGAAGGTAAGAGCCTAACTTCCAGAGTTATAGGAGATAGATTATTCAGAGAAGCTGAAGGAAATGTTTCTATTACTGTAAAGAAATCCCAACAGGAAGAGTCCTATGAAGTAGCTGGTAGAGGTGAATTACAACTAGGAGTATTAATAGAAACAATGAGAAGAGAAGGATTTGAATTATCTATAGGTAGACCTAAAGTATTAATGATAAAAGATAATAATGGAAATGATTTAGAACCAATGGAAGAATTATATATAGATGTAGATGATGAATTTACTGGAGTGGTAGTGGATAAATTAATTCAAAGAAAAGGAACAATGACTGACATGAGACCATCTGGCACTACTGGTAAGACAAGAATACAATTCATAATACCTACAAGGGGATTAATAGGATACTATGGAGAGTTCCTCACTGATACAAGAGGTTCTGGTATTATGAATAGGTCGTTCCATTCTTACGATACTTATAAAGGTCCTATAGCTGAAAGAGAACATGGAGTTATGATCTCGATAGCTGATGGTAAGGCTATTCCATATGCTTTATTTTTCTTAAAAGATAGAGGAACTTTATTTATTCATCCAGGAGACCCAGTATATAATGGTATGATAATAGGAGAAAATAGTAGAGAAAACGAATTAGAAGTTAATCCTACAAAGGAAAAGCAATTATCTAACTGTAGAGCAGCTGGTAAAGATGAAAATATAAAAATACCAAATCCTAGAGAGATGTCACTAGAACAAGCTATAGCTTATATAAAGAGTGATGAACAAGTAGAAGTAACTCCTAAATCTATAAGACTCCGTAAAAAATATTTAGATTCTAATTTAAGAAAGAAAATGAGTAAATCTAAGTAAAATTAATTAATAGTGAGTGGATATTTATATAAAGAGTTTATAAATTATTTATACAATAATCCACTTATTATTGCAATTTATTCATTAATAATTTCATTTATAGTATTATTTATTAATAAAGTAAAGCCAATATTATATACATTAGTTTTTTTAATAATCTTATCTTTATATTTTTGTTTATATACTAATAATTTGTTATATTTCATTTTGGGTATTGAGGTATATAATATATTGTATTTATTATTAATATATAATGCATCTCAAAGTTATTATTTATTAATAGCATTAAGAAAATTATCTTTATTATCAATGATAATAAGTAGTATTATTTTATTCGGTACGACTTTGATCTGTTTGGAAAATAATATTTTATATTTTAATAATATAAATATATCTGACCAATTATCTAAATTAGGATTGTTTTTTATATTGATTGGAATTTTATTTAAATTATGTATATTTCCCTTTCATATTTGGATACTAGACATTTATAAAAATTCGCCGTATTATATAGTATTAATTACTGATTGTTTTTTGAAATTAATATTATTACAGATTTTATTGAAGTTTATTAGTGTTTTTCAAATTAATAATTTTTATAATATATTTTTAATACTTGGAACAACTTCAATGTTTTTAGGTATTATTTTATCTATAAAAGAAAGTAATATAAAAAGATTTATAGGGTTATTTAATATTAGTCACATAGGATTAATAGTCCTAATGTTATCTATAAATAATACTAATGTATATAAATCAGTTCTAGGATATTTATTAATGTACAGTACTTGCTCATTATGTTTTTTATTATCAATAAAGGATAATATTCAAAATTTTAGAGATTTAATAAACAATAATACATTAATAAATAAAAACGAACATAATAAAAATTTGCAAAATATTTATATTAATCAAACAGATATAGGTATTTTAAGTAAAATTACTATAAATTATGCTAGCTATAATAATTTGAACAATAATATTACAAAGCAAAAAAATATAAGTAATAACACAAAGTTTTATACTAGAAAGATAGTAAATAATAATATTTATATAAATGAATATATTAATAATACTATATTAATAGATAACATTATAAGTAAAAATAATTTAGTAATAATTATACTATCATTATTCGCTATGATGTGTATTCCACCTTTTCATACTTTTTTCGCCAAAGTAGATTTAATATTAGTAATATTAGAAAACAATGAATACATAGTACTAATATTAAGTACCATGTATTTTATTTTAGAGACTATTATAATAGCAGTCAAATCTAGGTTTTTTACAATCCCACACTAGTACCGAAATTAAATAGTCTTTTATTATCAAAAATTGATTTCTTAATAGGCACTGCGATTGATATTGTTACAGGACCAAACGGAGTATTAAATGAAACTCCTATACCAATTGCGGCGCTGAAGCCATCGGTTTCAAATATATCATGTCCCGTTAATTTATAACCATTTTTATTATTAGAACTTTTATTCAATTTACTATCAGCTTCACAAGATGCTTTAGAAATATTTACTTTATTTTTATTATAAGTTATTTCCTCATAGCCATTTTCCTTAATGAATAATTCTTCACAATTATTTGGTAATATTGCACCCCAATAATAACCAACATCACCAAATAGAGATACTATGCAATTCAATTCAGAAGGCAATGCTGTAATATAGCGTGAGAATGATATAGTACCAGTCATAAAATTCTTAGCACCTGTTGCATTAACGAATACTAGTGGTTTCTCCTTATTATCTATTACATTATTTACTATCTTCCTCCTTGTTGTTACAAAATGAGGACAACAACTACCTTCATCGAATCCTCTTACAGAATTAACATTTGTAGTGAAACTATCTATTAAGTTTATATTGCCCTTACCAATAGGTGTCAATCTTCCATACGATGCTTGCACATTCAAAGCAACATTACGGGTTAATTGTTTACTATACATGAAACTGAAAATATTTTTCCATATTGTCGAATCAAATCCACTACAGTGTGAAAATGCTGTTACCCATTTTAAATTAAGAAGTCCCTTAAATGGTTCCTCGTAAATTGGATATGAGTAATTCAATGCAGTTTGTAAAGAAATATTTGTGCCTTTCTTAGGTTCATTCATTTTAAACGATTTTGTATTTTTGTCATATTTTACTAATTGTGCTTTTATTAAAGGAGAACATAATACATCAACGTGATCTATGATTCGTCTTGATAATCCAAATTCCCATGATTGACTTAACCTATCTCCTAAAAGATAAGACAAATCAATTGCAACTCCATAATTATTTAATAAGAAATTATCAAATGGAGCCGAAGTATATTTAAATAGAGAAATACCACCTGTTAAATCTCTACCAAATAAATGAGAATCTTGTATTGAAAAACTAGCACTTTTTAATATTTCAAACTGACGTTTTCTTTTAAGTTTAATACCGTCATTACCATATGAAGGACCAATAAGAGATCTTCCAGAGTTTACTGATAAACTAACAGCTTTTCCTGTACCTAAAAAGTTCCGTTCGCTATATCCAAAACTAGTCATCGGTCCATCTAGAGTTGAATAAGACCCACTAAAGTTTAAGCTACCAGTACGGGCTTCCACTACATTTGCTTCTACAATACACTTATCAGGAGATATTGGATCTTGATGTTTGCTAACGTCAACTCCATCAAAAAAGCCTGTAGAAAATAAATTACTTTTGGCTATATCTAGTAATGATTGACTGCAAAGATCTCCTTCTTCAAATGGAAATTCCCTACGAACTATATTGTCTCTAGTTTTATCATTTCCTTTTATTATTATTTTAGAAATATATTTTTTTTCTGTTTCTTTTATATTTAATAAAATATCAACTGTTTTAGTATCCTTATTATACGTAAATTCTGGATCTATATTTATTGCTACAAATCCTTTTTTATTTATTTCCTTAATAATATCAGTTTGTTCTAACGCTAATAAATCAATATTAAAATTTTTACCTTTTTTACAACGTTTTTTATATTTCAATTTATTAACATCTAAATTTTTTATATTGGATTTTAATTTTATATTTCCAAACTTAAATACTTGACCTTCATTTATAGTAAATGTAATTATTACACCAGTTCTTTCTTTATTTAATTCAACATCAATCCTTTTTACTTCAGCTTGAGCAAATCCATTTTTCTTATAATAGTGTTCTATTCTCTGCTTGTCAACTGATATACGATCACTATCATATTTATCATCTGTTGCTAAAAAATTAAACCACTTGTGCGCTTTAGAGAGTATTACACGTTTTAAGTCAGAAGTAGTGAATGTGTCATTGCCTTTCATTATTATTTGTTTTATTGTAGTTGGATTATTTTCGGATATTTCAAATTCTACTGCTACTTTATCATTCTTTTGCTTTACTATTTTTACATTTACAGTTGCATTGTATATATTCATTTTTTTGTACATTTCCAATAATGCCAGTTGTATAGTTTTTATTTTATTGGGAGATAATACTTCATTTTTCTTAATCATTATGTCTTTTAACGCCTTTTGTATATCATCTGTTTTTAACTTTTTATTGCCTTTAAATCTTACTTCACTTACAATTGGATATTCTTCTACTTGAATTGTTAATTTTCCTTTTTTATTAGTTGTTATGTTCACACGACTAAATAATCCAATCTTATTAAATTGTTTTACTAATTCATTTAAATCATTGTCATCTACATCATCACCAATACCTTTATTAATACGTTCAAGAATTGCTGCTTCATCTATTCTATTATTGCCTGTTATTTTTATATTTGTTATTACTTCAGAATTAACACTTGTATAAATACAACTAAATAATAATAGTGATTTTAATACAGATTTCATTTTCATAGTTATTGAATACTCCTATAATAAATAATGAACTATTTAAATAATGAAATTATTTTTGCATATATTGCAGTGTGTGTAATATCATTCCAGAGACCTAACCCCATTAATCCTACTACTATTACTAAACCTATTGTGAATATTACTTCTATAACTTTTTCGCTTAACCTTCTTCCAATTACCCATTCTATAGCTGATATTAATACCGTTCCCCCATCCAATACTGGTATTGGTAATAAATTAATAGCACCTAATACTACTGATAACATAGCTAACATTGACAGGAAATTTATTAATCCTCTTTCAGCACTTGTAGACGCCATTTTAAACATTGATATTAAGCCTCCTACATTTCCCATATCTTTACCACTTGTGAATACTTTAAATATAGCTTTAATATTTTGTGCCCCTATTGTATAAGTCATTTTACAAGCATTTACAAAAGCATCAATTATATTTGTTTTATTATATTTAAAACTAGTTGAAGTAATTCCAAGTTGTTGTATATCTGTTTTCTTACCATTTTCTTCCTTATACAGTTTGACATTAAGCTCTTCTTGTTTATTATTACGATTTACTCCTATTTTAAAATCTTTACCTATATTTTCTTTTATTTGATTTGTTAAGTCAATAAAATTGCTTATTTTCTTGTTATTAATAGAAACTATCTTGTCTCCATCTCTTAATCCCGAAGTATAAGCTACTGATTCCTTGGATACTACTGTAATAACAGTGTCTGGTTCTGGAATACCTTTTATTGCATTAATTCCGAAAAATACAGCTATTGCTAATATAAAATTAGCTAGAGGCCCGCCTAATGCTATTAATAATCTCTGCCAAGGTTTCTTCCTAAAGGCAGACATTTTCTGCATATCTTCTTCAGTATATCCTTCTGGTATACATTCCTTAACACTAGTAGCATCTGCATCTCCGAACATTTTTACATATCCTCCAATTGGAAGTAATGACAGTCTCCATTTAGTTCCATATTTGTCACTTTTTTCCCATATTACAGGACCCATTCCTATCGAAAAAGCTTCACAGAAAACTCCATTTGATCTAGCTATTAGTAAATGACCATATTCATGAAAACCTACTAGTATGGCTAACAGTACTATGAAGGCCAATGTAGATATTATGATACCCATTTAATTGTTCTATTTAATATATTCTTCATAATATGAGGATAGCAAAATTTTAAAGGTTTATGTAGCTAAACATTAGTAATATTAATTTACTATTAATTTTATTAAATATAATACTAAGCGAGAATAAGTAATATATAAATATATATTCTTAATTAATAATGATTTAATTTATGTTTTATTAAAAATAAAGACATATTTATTTAATATAACATTCTGTTTATATTTTCTTAGGTATTAGATTCACTCAATAATTTATTAGTATAGCAATTTGTCAATATTTAACTGTTATTAGATTTAGTTAATATAAAAGTGCCTAAGATTATAAATAGTGCACCAATTATATCTAATAATTTAGGTATTTGATTAAAAAATAAAAATCCAAAAGAAATAGAAAATAGTAATTCTATGTATCTAGTTGGTGCTATATTAGAAGCCTCAGTTGCTCTGTATGCAAGGAATATAAATAATTGTATTAAATTGGCACCTATTCCAAGTAAAAATATTAGTAATAATTCATGAGTAGTTGGAGTAATCCAAACTCTAGGTAGAAATATTCCAGCAATAATAGTAGTATATAATCCAAAATAAAATAACATAGTCAAAGTATTTTCTTTTTTATTAATCATTTGTTTTATTATTATATCCATAATAGCAAATAATAATGCTGCTATTGTTGGTATTATAGCCATTATGTTAATATTTGATGCTTTTGGCTTGAACATTATTAATAATCCCATAAATCCTATAATAGTCGCCAATATAGCTCTCTTATTTACTTGTTCTTTTAGTAAAGTTGCACTTAGTGGCAATAAAAACAAAGATTCTGAAAATAATATTGTAGTATTTTCAGCTAATGGTATAATATTAACACTGTAACAACACAGTCCTAAAGCTATTGCTCCTAATATTCCTCTGACAATATGATGTATATGCATTTCAGTTTTAAATAAATTTCTTTTACTTAATAGCATGGGTATTAATACAACTACTAGTGAAAAGAAAAATCTAAAAAACGATATTTCAATAAAAGATAATCTTTCTCCTAATAATTTCATTAGAACATCATTTATTGAACTAGTAAAATAAATTAATGTAGACCAAAATATACCTTGTTTTATTCCTTGTGTATAAAACCAATTCATGTTTATTGCATAATTAATGATAGTAATATACACAATTATTATAAATAAT
The DNA here is from genome assembly GCA_946408175.1 of uncultured Holosporaceae bacterium. Taxonomy (GTDB): domain Bacteria; phylum Pseudomonadota; class Alphaproteobacteria; order RUG11792; family RUG11792; genus RUG11792. Next base: position 14,146 of record CAMJRB010000013.1, on the reverse strand, counting down.
ATATTATTAAGTTAATAGCATTAAAGAAGTATAAATCATATGATAAAAATTCTACTAGAATGCTTTAATTTTATAAAGCAATTAATTGATAGTAATGATAAGAAAGATTTTATAAATAAAAATGTTGGAATACTAAAAAATTGTTTAATTATTTTACTTAGTATTTTGTTTATTGTTATTATAATAATGTATATCATTAATATAGTAAAAAAATCTCCTATAAACACAGTATTACAAAGTGATAATAGCAATATACTTATACAACTTGAAGTACCTGCTAATATTAATGCTCCTTTTACTTTAAAGGTATCTAAATCTAATTAATTGTTGTATAATGATAGTATAACGTGTTACAATTATAAATCTATGTTCAAATCTTTATTTCGATCAATTAAGAACTGTTTTGTATTTTGGAGTGATTTGTTAAAAAGCAATGATAAGAAAGCTTTTTGGGCCAATAATAGTTCAAAAGCATTAGGTTCATTGGTAGTATTACTCAGTTTCGCTCTTGGTGGTGTAATACTATACAATGCTCTCAAACCAGTTGTAAAAGGAGGATGTAAAATCATTTTACAATCTGAAAATCAAAAGATGATGGGAGTGCAAGATAGAGTAGCAGGAGTGGAAGCTATAAAAGTAAAATTAGGAACATCAAGAAAAGAAATAAAATCTATAGGTATATTAAAAGCAAATAAAGAAGCAGTAATAAAATCAGAAATAAGCGGTAAAATAAAAGAAGTTAGATTCACTGAGGGATCTGATGTAAAAAAAGGAGATATATTAATAAAATTCGAAGATGATGGACAAAGAGCTGAATTAGCTAAGTACGAAGCTGAATATGCATTACGTAAGAATGAATTCAATATGAACAGAACTCTATATCAACAAAAAGCTGGATCCCAACAAAAATATAAGGAATCTGAAGCTAGCATGAAAGTAGCTGAAGCTAATGTTGCTAATGCTAGATTTCAATTATCACGGACTGTTATAAAAGCTCCCTTCGATGGAAAAATTGGTATTCTTAAGGGTGCAACTTACCCTGGAAATGTAATACAACCAAATACTGAACTAGTATATCTAGTTGATAATTCACCAATAAATGTTGAATTCTTAGTACCAGCTAAATATATAGAAGATATATCTGAAGGTCAAGCTGTTGAAGTAGTCCTAGAATCTTTCCAAAATAAAGTATTCTCAGGTGCTGTAATAGCAAAAGATGTTACAGTTGATACTAAAAACCATAGTTTATTATTAAAAGCAGTTATTTCAAATGAGGAAGAATTATTACAGCATGGAATGCTATGTAATGTAATTCTAATAACTGGAGAGAAAAGTAATGTAATAGTAATTCCTGATGATGCTTTAGATAGAGAAGGTCAAATTGAGTTTGTATGGGTAGTTGATGATAAATATAGAGCTTATAGAAAAAGAGTAATTACAGGTTCTAAGAGCGAAAATGGTGTTGAAATAGTTGCAGGTTTACAAGAAGGGGATAGAATAGTTATTTCAGGGCAATTAAGATTGAGTGATGGTGTACAGGTAAAACTATTAAATGAGGCAACTCAGAGTGTATTAAAAGACTCAAAATCTAACAAACAAAGGGGAAATTAATATCATGCAAATATCTGAAGTATGCATAAAAAGACCTGTATTTGCATGGGTCTTAACACTGGTAGTAATAATATTGGGATTAGTAACTGGCGATAGATTACCAGTTCAACAGTATCCCAAAATGGAAAAAAATAAAATTACAGTAAAAGTAAACTATTACGGAGCTGGTCCTGAAATTATAGAAAATCAAGTAACCAGGATAGTAGAAGAAGCAGTAGCGGGTATAGAGGGTATTGAAACAATAGAATCCAAAAGTGATAGTGAAAATAGTGAAGTTACCCTGGAAATATCAGAAGGTAGGAATATAGATTCAGCTGCTAATGATATAAGGGATAGATTAAGTAAGTGGGATGATAGATTTCCAGATGCTGCTCAGTCTCCAATATTGACAAAAGCTGGTTCAGGAGAAAAGCCAATAATGTCGCTTGCTCTTATCAGTGATAAAATGAATGAAAGTGAGTTATATACATATGCAAAGAATGAAATAAGTCACTCATTAGAATCTGTTCCTGGAGTTGCTAGAGTAGATGTTTACGGAGCCGGTGATTATCAAATGGCTGTTTGTTTGGATCCTCAGAAACTGGCATTTTATAATCTTACAGTCTTAGATGTAATTAATGCTTTAAAGAAACAAAATATAGAATCACCAGCTGGAAAGTTTGTTAATAAGGATAGAGAATATGTAGTAACTACAGTTGCTGATGTTCAGACCCCTGAAGAATTTAATGAAATACCAATAGTTAATAAGAAGAATAAACTGATAAAATTAAAAGACGTTGGAGAGGCAAAATTAGATAAAAGTAATAAAAAAGTATTATCAAGATTTAACGGACAAAAAGTTGTTACTTTGCAAGTAGTAGTTCAATCCTCAGCGAATCCTGTACAAATAGCACATGATGTAAAGAAGAAACATGCTGAAATTCAACAGCAATTACCAGAAGATATACAATTTCTAGTATCTTATGATACTACTACATTTATTGAACGTTCTCTGAATGAAGTTTACAGGACAATATTCGAAGCAATATTGCTTGTTGTATTAGTTGTTTTTATTTTCTTAAGATCATTAAGGGCAGCAGTTATTCCATTAATTACTATACCAGTATCATTAATAGGTGCACTTTTTATTATGTATTTATGCGGATTTACAATAAATAGTATGACATTAATGAGTATGGTATTGGCTATAGGATTGGTTGTTGATGATGCTATTGTTATATTAGAAAATGTTTATAAGTATATAGAAAAGGGACTAAATCCAATAAAAGCAGCTATAGAAGGTACTAAAGAAGTCAGTTTCGCTGTCATAGCTATGACTCTCACTTTGTGTGCTGTTTATGCACCAGTAGCGCTAGCTAAAGGTTTAACTGGTAAGCTTTTAAAGGAATTTTCAATAACACTAGCTGGAGCTGTTTTATTATCTGGATTTATTGCTTTAACATTATCCCCAATGATGTGTTCCAGGATGTTAATATCGGAAGAAGAAGAGATAGAAAGAAAAAGTAAAAAATCACTATTTTTGCAAAAAATATTATCATTACTTGATTTTTCAAAAGTAATAAATAATATAGAAAAAGTTTATGAAAAATTACTTGACAGTGCATTGAATCATCGTTTTAAAATAATATTAGGTGCATTGGCATTTTCAATAGTAGGTTATACTGTATACTATTTCATGCCTAGAGAACAATTGCCTTATCAAGATTCAGGTATGTTCGGATACGATGGACATGCGCCTCAAACTGCTACTTTACAATTTACCCAAAGATATGTAACTGCAATTGATAAAATAATAAGAGAAACACCTGAAGTAGAAAATGCACAGTTTGATATTACTAATCCAACGTTCGATGGTATGATAATATTAAAGGAACGTTGCGGCAAATCAACAGAACAAGTTATTAATGAATTAGAAGAGAAAATTAAAGATGTATCATCTGGAGTAGATATTAGGTTCTCAGCAGCTAGAGGTTCTGGTGATGATACTTCCAAGATAGTATATTTCGTGGTTAGGGGTAACAAGTCCCATAGAGAATTAAGAGAAATAACTGGTAATTTAATAAGATCTATATATGCTAGTAATATAGCTAAAGGTATAAGATCAACTTCTCGTAATGAAGCTGAAGATTATGTTATAGAAATACTTAGAGATAAGGCATTAGCTATGAATCTTGATCCTAAAGTAATTTCAGATACTATTTCTGGATTATTACAAGGATCAGTTGCCACTAGATTTAAAAAAGAAGGTAAAGTATATGATGCTAAAGTACAAATAGATGAACAATATAAAAAAGCTCCAAATCAATTAAATGATATATTCGTTAAAGCTTATACCAATAATGATGAACTATTAGTACCAATTTCAGAATTAATCAATGTAAATGCAAGATCTGGACCGGTTTCTATTTATAGATACAATAGAGCTAGAGCTAATACTGTCTTGACACTATTAAATGAAGATAGCTCACTTGGAGAATCTATTGAAATAATAAGAAATATAGCTAAACAAACACTACCAAATGATTGTCATTTGGAATTTATTGGTGAGACAAAAAGATTCTTAACAGAATCAAATACAATGGCTTTAATATTCTTCCTAGCATTGAGTTTTATATACTTAGTTATGGCAGCCCAATTCGAAAGTTGGAAAGATCCATTTATAATAATGTTCACAGTTCCATTAGCTTTAGTAGGAGGTATAATATCGCTTACATTAGTAAAAAATGGTACTATAAACATGTTTTCTAATATAGGTTTTTTAACTCTCATTGGATTAATTACTAAACATGGTATATTAATGGTTGACTTTGCTAATAAACAAATGGATGATGGTAAAAATCCAATGGAAGCTATAAAAATATCTGCTTGCAGACGTCTTAGACCTATATTAATGACGACTTTAGCTATGGGCTTAGGTTCGTTACCATTGGCTATGGCTAAAGGAGCTGGATGTGAAATAAGAAGGCCATTAGGTATGGTTATAGTAGGTGGAATATGTATAGGTACTTTGTTTACAATATTTGTAGTACCAGTAATTTATACTTATTTTAATAAGTCTAGAAGACGTAAAAAATACATAGAAGCTACTAAATAGTTGTTTTTATTTGAGGTCAGGTTTATGAATTGGTTAAAAGATATTGTTACTCCTAAGATTAAATCGTTTCTAGGTGGACGAGAATCATCAGTAAATGATACTCTATGGACTAAATGTCCATTTTGTGAAAAAATGCTTTATACTACTGATCTCAAAAATAATTTGATGGTTTGTAGTGATTGTGATTTTCATTTAAAATTAAATAATAAAGATAGATTATTACTATTATTTGATAATAACAAATATGAAGAAGTTAGTTTAGTACAAGTAAAAGATGACCCATTAAAATTTAAAGATTTAAAAAAATATACAGATAGATTAAAAGAAGCTCGCAATAAAACTAATTTGTATGATGCTGCAAGTATTGGAAGTGGTTTTATTTCTAATCTACCAGCTGTAGTTTTTGTTATGGATTTTGCATTCATGGGCGGGTCGATGGGATTATGTATTGGTCAGTCTTTTATTAAGGCTGTTAAATTGGCTATAGATTTAAAAGCTGCTTTTATCAGTGTGACAGCTTCTGGTGGTGCTAGAATGCAGGAGGGCATATTATCTTTGATGCAGATGCCATCAACTGTTTCGGCAATATGTGCATTAAAAGAAGCTGAATTACCTTATATTAATATATTTACACATCCAACAACTGGTGGTGTATTAGCTTCTTTCGCTACTTTAGGAGATATACATATTGCAGAACCTAAAGCCTTAATAGGTTTTGCTGGAGCCAGAGTAATAGAAAAAACTATAAAGAAGACATTACCAGAAGGGTTTCAAAGAGCAGAGTTCTTAAAAACTCACGGATTAATAGATATAATTGTTCACAGACATCATTTAAAAGAAAAATTAGGACAAATATTAAAATATGTTATGATGTGAAATCTATTTTTCCTTAATAAAATTTTAAGAAAGTAATAAGGAAAAAATTATATATATTGTTAATTAAGTACCAGTAATTAGGGCTTTTCATTTAAAATGCATCATTATATACTATAATTATCCGAATAGTGTTATGAATTTATTATGAAAAATACTGACAGAATAGAAAATAATGAAGAAAATATTAAAATAGATTCAGTTAATTCAGAGAATAATTTAGGGCCAAAAATAATAGTTGTTGGTGTTGGTGGTGCTGGTGGTAATGCAGTTAATAATATGATTAGGTCAAATCTTGAAGGAGTTATATTCTTTGCAGCTAATACTGATGCTCAAGCTTTAAAACAATCTCTGGTTGAACCTTCTCAAAGAATACAATTAGGATTATCAGTAACTCAAGGACTAGGTGCTGGTTCTAAGCCTGAAATTGGTAGATCAGCAGCTGAAGAATCATCAGAGGAAATATTGAAGGATATACAAGGCGCCAATATGATATTTATAGCGGCTGGTATGGGTGGAGGTACTGGTACTGGCGCAGCTCCTGTAATAGCTAAAATAGCCAAAGAAGCAGGTATATTAACGATAGGAGTAGTTACTAAACCATTTTCTTTTGAGGGACCTAATAGGACAAAAATAGCCGAGGAAGGTATTAGAGAATTACAACAGTATGTAGATACACTAATAGTAATTCCCAACCAAAACTTATTTAGATTGGCAAATGAGAGTACTACACTTGCTGATGCTTTTAAAATGGCTGATAATGTTTTATATTCCGGTGTTAGAGGAATAACTGACCTTATGATAATGCCAGGATTAATAAATCTTGACTTTGCTGATATAAGATCTGTAATGAGTGAAATGGGTAAGGCTATGATGGGTACTGGAGAAGCAGATGGTGAAAGAAGAGCATTAGATGCAGCTGAAGCTGCCATATCTAATCCTTTACTAGATGACGTCTCTTTAAAAGGTGCTAAAGGTATTTTAATAAACATAATGGGTGGCTATGACATGACACTATATGAAGTAGATGAAGCTGCCAATAAAATAAGAGAAGAAGTAGATAAAGAAGCCAATATAATATTTGGATCAATATTCGATGAAAGATTAAATGGTAAAATAAGAGTGTCAGTAGTAGCTACTGGAATTGGTCCTCAAAGTGAGGAATTGTTTTCTAGAAATAAAGATATAATGCAATTTCACATAGGAGAAGATAAAAATAATACTTCAATTGATTCTAGTAATGTGAAGAATAATAATATGTTAAAAGATGTAATGAATAATATTCAACCTAATAAAATTAGAATGCCAGAATCACAAGATAATCAAATTAATAGTGAAATACAACAACAATCTAAACAAAATTATAAAAGTAATACAATGGAAAATGAAGAAAAAGGACAAAGAAAACCTAGATCATTTTTCGATAGATTCGGTTCTAAACAAAGACTTGGAAAAATTAATAATGATTCTTCTAGTGATATTAGTTATTCTAGTAATAGTAAAAGTAATTCAATAAATTCTCAACCGAACAATGTAGTAGATGATTTAGAAATTCCTGCGTGTTTTAGAAGGAAGAGGTAATAATAATACATAAGTATATTGTAGTCTTTATAATTTGTGGCGGTATATCTATTGTTGCTTTATTAGTATCTCAGATATCTAAAATAATTTATAAAGACAAATTTATTTTAATTAATAGTTCTTATGAATGTGGTTTTGCAGAAAATTGTCATATTACTGAGTACTATAATGAATTAAATTTTGTTATTCCCAAATTTATTATATTAGAAGTTATTTTAATTTTAGTAATTTCATTCTATTATTTAATAGAGTACAAAATTCTCTGTTATATCCTTTTATTTATTTTATCAATATTAAGTATTTATTTCGGCAATTCATTAGAAAAATAAGTTTTATTATACTAATATATATGTTACTATAATTATTTGTATTACTTGAAATTATTTATATTAATAATATTTTGTGTAGTTTATTAGTTACAACAACTCATAATCTATCGTTTATATAATATATACTCATATTAAATGACTAAGATAATAATGTATGTAATAAAAAATTAAATGATTATATAAATAATACATTATAAATAAAACATGCATTGAAAACTACATATATTACAATATAATATATTATATTGTTTAAAATATAGAAATTATTAAAATCAATTATTCACTTAATAATGAGTTATTAATATGTATAATAGTAATATACTATGAATTTAATTTTAAATTCTTTTAAGATAGTGCTATGTAAAAAAGTGTTATATTATTAATATGGGAATTATATTATATATTATAAAAAATGTTTAATTTTGTTAATAAATGGTTTGGTGGTGGATTCAATGCACGTATGATAAAACAATACCAAAAAACAGTCAAAGTAATTAATGAGTACGAAAGTAAAATATCTGTATTATCTGATGCAGATTTAGCTAATAAAACAATAGAATTTAAAGAACTTCTAGCCAATGGCAAAACATTAGATGATATATTACCAGAAGCATTTGCAGTAGTTAGAGAAGCTTCTAAAAGGGTTTTAGGTATGAGACATTTCGATGTTCAATTAATAGGTGGTATTGCATTACATGAAGGCAAAATAGCCGAAATGCGTACTGGTGAGGGAAAAACATTAGTTGCTACTTCCCCAGTGTATTTAAATGCATTAAGTGGTAAAGGAGTGCACGTAGTAACAGTTAACGATTACTTAGCAAAAAGAGACGGTGAACAAATGGGACAGGTGTATGGATTCTTAGGATTGACAACATCTGTAATTATAAGCGGTATGAGTGACTTCAAGAAAAAAGAAGCTTATGCAGCTGATATAACGTATGGTACTAATCATGAATTTGGATTTGATTACTTAAGAGATAACTTGAAATTTAGAGTAGAAGATATGGTAATGAGACCATTTAATTATGCTCTTGTAGATGAGGTTGATAGTATATTAATAGACGAAGCAAGAACTCCATTAATAATATCTGGCCCTGACGATAATGCTTCTCAAATGTATGTTGATATAAATGAAGTAGTAAAAAATATAACTGAAGAAGATTATGAAAAAGATGAAAAAACAAGAGCTATAAATTTAACTGAAGCTGGAATAGCTAAAATAGAAAAAAAACTAATGGATATTGGATTAATCGATAGTCCATTATATGATTCAAGTAATGTATCTATTGTTTATTATGTAAATTGTGCATTAAAAGCAAATAAATTATTTAAAAAAGATGTAGATTACATGGTAAAAAATGGTCAAATACTTATTATTGATGAATTTACAGGTAGAGCAATGGAAGGTCGTAGGTATTCTGAGGGTTTACATCAAGCACTAGAAGCCAAAGAAGGAGTGGAAGTACAAGCTGAAAGTCAAACTATAGCTTCTATTTCTTATCAAAACTTATTCAGAATGTATCCGAAACTGTCAGGTATGACTGGTACAGCTATGACTGAAGAAGCAGAATTCGATGAAATATACAAATTAAAAGTTGTTACTATCCCTACTAATAAACCAATAATGCGTAAAGATCATGAGGATTCAATATTTTTAACAATGGAAGAAAAAGATAAGGCTGTTGTAAAGTTAATTAAAGAGTGTTATTTAAAAAAACAACCAGTATTAGTTGGTACTACTAACTTAGATAGATCAGAGTATATATCGTTTTTGTTAACTAAAGAAGGAGTGAAGCACAATGTATTAAATGCTAAACAGCATGAGAGAGAAGCAATAATAATTTCTGAAGCTGGAGCTCCAGGTGCTGTTACTATAGCAACTAATATGGCAGGTAGAGGAACTGATATAAAACTTGGAGGATCAGTAGAGACTAGAATTGCAATAGAATGTAAAGATATAGAAGATCCAATTGCAAGAGAAGAAAAAATCAATCAAATAAAAGAAGAAGTCAAAAGAAAACATGATGAAGTAATAAAATTAGGTGGATTATTCGTTGTAGGTACTGAAAGAAATGAAAGTAGACGTATAGATAATCAATTAAGAGGAAGATCTGGTAGACAAGGAGATCCAGGAGCTTCTAAATATTTCTTATCATTGGAAGATGATTTGATAAAGAGATTTGGTTCTCCTAATTTAAAAAATATGCTTAAGAAACTAGGAGTTAAAAAGGATGAAGATTTAACTCATAGATGGATCTCGAAAGCTATAGAGAAGGCTCAGCAGAGAGTTGAGGCTTATAATTTTGATATTCGTAAACATTTATTGAAATATGATGATGTTATGAATGAACAAAGAAAAATGATATATTCACAAAGATTGAACTTAATGAAAAGTGAAGATTTATCAGAATATATTGAAAATATTATATTCGATACTGTAGATAATCTTTGTGAAACATATACATCTCCTGAGGCTGTGCCATTTGAGTGGAAACTAGAAGACTTGCAAAAACAATTGCAACATATATTTGACATACAAATAGATATAAATGAAATAGCTAATGATGCTAACATGACATATGAACTACTGAAACAACAATTACATGATAAAGTAAAAGAAAAGTTTAATGAAATAAAAGATAGTATAGATCCTGAATATTTAAAAGAATATGAAAAGAACTTAACGTTAAGAACTTTAGATAATGGATGGAAAAAACATCTTGTTACATTGGAGCATTTAAGAAGAGGTATTAATTTACAATCCTACGCTCAGAAAAATCCATTGAATGAATATAAATTTTCAGCTTTTAATATATTCGACGAAATGCTGAATGGTGTTAGAAAAGAAATAGCTACTAATATTATGCACTTACAAGGACAAGAAGAACAACAATTTAATGCTATTGATTTTGATAATGATTTCAGTGATTTCAATTTTGATGACAATGAGGATGCTAGTGAAAAATTAAAGCAGTTATTAGCAAAGTGGAAGCAAATAGAGGCAAATAATATTCCAGTACATGAAAATAATGATTTAGCAGAGGAAAATAATAGTAATAAATTATTAGATGATAATGCTACACAATATAATGAAAATGACGATGAATTCAAAGATTATGATCCAGTAGAAGAAGATGGTGATACAGATGATACCAATGAAGAACATGAATTATTCAAAAACGAGCAAATATTACAAAACACTGAAGACATAGATGATAATGTTAAAGAACAATATACTAATTATACATCGCCTATAGAGTATGCTAATATAGATAATAGTATTAAACAACAATTTAAATTAAAACAACCATCACGTAATTCTTTATGTCCATGTGGCTCTGGAATGAAATATAAAGCATGTCACGGAAAAATACAGCCCATATTATTTAATTCTTCTTCTACCAATAATCCAGAATATAATGAAATTGATGAGTATAATAATACTGAAACGATCTATAATGAAGAAAATAATGTAGAAATACAAAATAATGATATTAATGAAGAACAATATGGTATTGATGTAGACAATATCAATAATATTACAAATGACCAAGAGAATAATAATGATTATAATCTTGCTGATAATAATACAATTAATGTAATGGAATCAGAGAATGAAAGTATAGAAATTGATAACGAAGATGAAATAGATGACCAGTATAATTCAAATGAAACAGAATCAGAATATGATAGACAAACTAGCAATATTGAATCAGTTTGTAATAATAATGTATCAATGGAAGGATTACAAATTAGTAATAATATTACTAATGATGATGATAATTATGAAACTCCTCAAGAGATATTACGTAAATTTGCTAAGGATCAAAGAGACGCAATTTTTGGAAATATTTCAAATGACAATAATACTGATAAAGTAATTAATAATAATAATGAAGAAGAAAGTAATAAAATTGAAACTAATAAACTAATTCCTAACAGTAACAAAGTAGTGAAGAAAAGGAAAACAAAAACTCGGGTAATAAACGATAATATTAATACATTACAAGAAGATAATATTGAAAACAATGATATTGTATCAGAAACTAATAAGCGCAGTAGAAGGAAAAAGAAAACAAATGACATAAATCAAATAAATAATATTAAAAAATCAGAAGAAGACATAATTGATGAAACAATAAAGGAAAATGAATTGCCTATAGTGAATGAAATAGATAATAATATATCAGAAGAACCAATTACTAAAAAGAAAGTTACTAGAAAGAAGAAAAAATTATCAAATGCAGAAGAAATAATTTTACCAGAACAAATAAGCAGCAAGAGGATAGTTGAAAATAATATTAATAGTGAAATAAATGCTAATAAAGAGACTGTCATAATAGCATCTGCAGAAATAGATAATAATAAATCCAATACAGAAGTAATATTAAAACAAAAAAGAACACGAGTAAAAAAGTCTGAAAATGATAGTAATACTGAACAAAATAAAACTAAAAAAATTACAAGAACTAGAAAAGTAAAAGATAATAACATAGAAAATATAAGCAATGATATGGAGGTTGCAAATAAGAAATCTACAGTCAATAATAATATTGACTATACGAGTGATAGTAATGAAAATATAAATAATAAAGACATTCTAGAAAAACCAAAACGAGGTCGTAAAAAAACTACAAAGGAATAATACTATAAATAGTTATAATGTCTTAATATGTTTTATAAAATAAATTTAAATATAATTAATTTAATATAATGTAAAAAACATTACTGTAATATTTAACATTGTTTAGGAAATTTGTTAGTGGGCTAAATAATCTTGTTGCAATGATATTAGATATATGCAAAAATAAACATGTGGGGCACCCATAGCCCAATTGGATAGAGCGTCAGACTACGGATCTGAAGGCTGAGGGTTCGAGTCCTTCTGGGTGCACCAGTCTTTAAAAAAACTATTTTAGGGGTTAGATGAACAAAATACTAATATCATTAATATTTGTAAGTGTTCTTTCTATACCTAATGGTTTTGCTTTTACACAACAAAGTCCAACTTATGCATCTCAAGCAGGTGCTACGCAACAACAAGGCGGAAACAATAGTACTCCTAATTGGCAAACTCAATTTAATAATCAATATAGTAATAATAATACACAAACTGGATATTATAATAACCCACAAAATAATCAACAGAATATTAATCAAAATAATAACAATACAAATAATAATCAAGCTAGTAATCCTTTTTTAAATAACACAATAAGGAAGGGTGAAAGATTTTCAGTAAACGTTTATCGTGTTAATAAAAGAGGTAAATTGTATAATACAACATTAGAATATAGAACTGATCATGACAAATCTCTTAAAAAGGCTATAGTTATATTTTTTGGTGATTGGTGTCCTAACTGTGCTAGATTTCTCAGTAGTATATCTAAATATCTTAAGCCACTAATAGATTTGGGTATTAAAATAGTTTTCATTAGTGTTCCATCAATTGATAGAATTCAAAACTGGCAAAATCCATCAATAGCAGATTATAATGAAGCTATAAGTAAGTTAAGATCGTTTAATATAGTGCTAAATGAATTGGATCCAAATGGATACGACGCTGCTGGTAATCCTAATAAGAGGAGAAAAACTAAAAAAGTAGAGCTATTATTATTAGGAGATAATTACAGTTTATCTAATAATGATATAGATAGTTTACCTGTAATGATAGCTATTAGTAATGGTATTGAAAAATTTAGAGGAGGTTCAGATAATTCATTGGATGTAGTGAATTTTGAAAATCCTGTAGCATTACAACAGTTCAAGGCTATTTGGGATGAAGAAGATGATGATGACGAAGAAGATGATGATGAATATGAAGATGAGGATGATGAGTATATTGAAGATGATGATGAGGATGTTGTAGAATATGTAGCACCAAGAAAAAAGTGCAACTGTAATAAGAAACTGTGTAAATGTAATAAAAAGGTTGTAAAAGTAAAGAAGAAAAAAAATAATACAACATGTAATTGCAGGACTAATAAAAAGAGAACAAAAAGTAATACAAAGAAAAGAAAAATAATATCTCGTCCTAGATCAAAAAAAGAGATACAACTGGATAGTTTTTACACCAATTTATTAAATAAAGGATGTCATTGTACATGTAATTCCCAAAATACTACACCTGTTGTTGTAAAACAGCAGACAGTAAAAGGTGTTAATAAACCAGCTCATGTTACAATACAAAGCAATATAGTAGAGGAAGAGTTGATTGAAGAAACTCCTAAATCTTCAAATAATTGGCGTTGTATAAAACAAACCCCTCCTCCAATATGTAAAAATTCAAAATTGAAATCAGCAAGAAACAAGATTAGAAATAAAATAGAAAAAGCTATTGAGAAACGTGCTGAAAAGAGTTGTGATTGCTCAAAACGTAATTAATTATTCCTGTGTTTACTAAAAATGATAAAAAAAATTTCTGTACTAAAAGAATATTTGTATTTATACTTTGGAATTGTTTATTACTTATAATAATAGTTTTTAGATTATTCTACTTACAAATTTATCAATCGGAAAAATATAAATTATTATCAGATAAAAATAGACTAGTAATAAAGCAAGTATTACCAGTAAGAGGAAAAATAATAGATACTAAAGGTAAGGAAATAGCTTATAATGTATATTCATATACAGTGATATTAGACTTATTATCTAT
>CAMJRB010000012.1 GCA_946408175.1 uncultured Holosporaceae bacterium | reverse complement strand
GTCAATACAAATGCAATGCCACATAGTGACATTACTAAAGTCAATACAAATGCAACATTACTAAATACTAGTATTGCAAATGAAATGCAACAGAATATGAATAAAAATCGCGAGAATATTGAAAATAATAATAAAATAATATCAAATTTAAATAGTTTAGAAGAAAATAACAATATAGCATGTATTAATACAACAAATATGAATTTTAATCAAAATAATTTAAATAGTAATAATAAAACATATATAAATTCCAGTAATTTTGAACAAAATAAAATAGAAAATAATATAAATAGCAATATGGAAGTACAAACAATTTTAAACAACCTAGATACAAATAAAAATAATAACAGTATAAATATTAAGGATAATAGTGCTCAAAATACTTATAATATTGAATTAAATACAAAAAATATTATTAATAATAATACAATAGAGGAAAATTTTTTTGGTGAGCCCATAGGGCAATTTTCAGATACTTATATAATTTGTAAGACTCAGAATGAATTAGTTATTATAGATCAACATGCTGTTCATGAAAAGATAAAAATGGAAAATATTAAAATAAACTTGAATAAAGATAACAAACAATATTTAACAAATCCTATAAAGTTATCATTAAATAATAAACAATTATTTATAGCAAATAGTATTATTAATAAGTTAAATACGTTTGGATTTCAATTAAACATCGAGGAAAAAACAATTATAATTACTGCTGTTCCATCTGTAATTAATGATATTAACATAGAACAGTTTTTCATGGATATATTGGATAATGATTTTAATATAGATGAAATTACTATTGATGATTGCATAAGAATGAGAATAGCCACTGCTGCTTGTCATAATAGTATTAGAGCCGGTAGAAAATTATCAATTAATGAAATGAGAGAAACTATAAAAGAAATGCAGAAAACATTTAGCATTCATCAGTGCAATCATAATCGTCCAAGTTTTATTAAAATAACTTT
Organism: uncultured Holosporaceae bacterium; assembly: GCA_946408175.1. Lineage (GTDB taxonomy): Bacteria > Pseudomonadota > Alphaproteobacteria > RUG11792 > RUG11792 > RUG11792. Next base: position 28,428 of record CAMJRB010000012.1, on the reverse strand, counting down.
ACAGCAGTTAAATAATATATTTAAAAGAACTTAAATTAATATTGAAAAATATTATAATAAAATATAGTAATTTTAATATATAGATCTACATTGAATTACCATTTGCAATATACATAGATAACGTTGATAAATGAAGTTATAAAATATATTAGTATTTTTATTTAAATAAAAATGTTTCATTCAAATACTTGTTGTTATTACAAGAAATATATTATAAATTATAATGAAATTTTGGGATAAATATATTGATTTTTAGATTAAATTATTGTAAACTCTTATGCAAAATATATATTGAGTTGTATACAATTCTATAAGAATATTATTGATTCTTATGATAATTATTAATTAATATTTACATAACTGTATTATGTGCCATAAATATTATAAAAATTTATATTGACGAATATTATTTAGCATGTTAGAATAATGTTGAAGAGGTACTTTTAGGGAAATAACTATGTTTAAAAAAGTTATTTTAGGATTAACAATTTGCAATATTGCATTATGTAACCTTAATGCAATGGAATCTCAATCATCAATTAAGAATGATGATAAACGTCATATACTATTTAGTTCTAATAACGAAAAACAAGATGATACATTTAATATTGCATCAGAACCGTTACAGTATAATATAAACTCTAAATTATTGATTGATGATTTATATAAACATGTTTCATATCCAATTAATAGTGAGCATTTCATGATATTAAATACTGTATCATTGGATAATTATATTGTTTTTCGGACATTGCTTGCACAAATTCTTGAGGATGAGACACGTTCAAGCGAACAAAAAAAAGAACTACTTCTGAATATGGCATCAATATATTTTATGATGCAAGATGAAATAGAGAATCAAAAGAACAATTCATATATGTCTAGCTACAGCAGAATTTCAGAATTACATGTTCTGTATAACAGAATACAAAACAACATACGAGACCAATTTAAGTCACTTACTGGGCAAAAAAATAGATCAGACTCAGCATTGGATGCCCAAATTATGCTTGACAATACTGTAACGTTGCCAGGTAAACCAACTTTCAAGATATTAACTGATTATGAGCAGCCACAAACTGAATTAGCTCAAGCATTACTAGCAAGTGTACAGAAAGTTGCATTGAAACCATTAGATTATCAGATTAAACAAAATATAACTATTAAAGAAAAGAATAAACAGAATCAGATCGTGTATAGACATTCTAAAGTTGCAAATATGTCATTTATTACGGCTTTGTATGCAGATATGGACTCGCTAATTGATAGTGTTAGTTTCAGAATATTAAATGTTTCATTATGGGATAATCCTACATTATTAACGGATTTAAATAATGGATTGCTTCGTGATATTATTAATGATACATCACGTGACATAGAAGATAAAATAAAACTACTCGAGAAGATGGCAGAAGCATATAAGAAGTTGCAGTATTCAGTGGAATCTAACATGGACGGCACTAAAGATTTGCAATTTAATAAATCTGATATGTCGCGATTGGGTAAGATATACGAAGACGCACAATGGTCTATAGCAGCTGCAATTGAAGAACTTTAAGATTTTAATTCACATAACAGGAAAGTGCAACAAACAACCAGATAAATAGTAATATTAATAACATTAATTAAGTATTAAACCAAAATGAAGTATTTAATAAAAATACAAATGATAATATTAATAGTATAAATACAATAGATGATAATATATTAATGGTAAAAATACATCAAACCAAATTATTACTATGGAATCTGGGGATGAGAATAATGGAAACAAATAACTACATCCTAGTTATTGATCTCTTATAATTTACTAGTGTAGGTATAATAGTCAATACGAATAATTAGTATGTTATGTAAAGTAGTTGGTACAAGTAGTCATAATTAAGACTATTTGTACTAATTTTTCGTAATGTAAATGTTTTTAATTTTGTAGTATATATATAAGTTTATTTTTATTTTACTCAATGTATTGGTATATTTTGATGGTCTATTAATTTGTTACAAATATTTTATGTGTTGATTTATATAATAAAGTTGTGTATAATTTTCCTAAGGAATAGTTAAAATAATTAGTAAATTAGTATATGCCTTATAATAATAAATCAAATGAAATAATTGAAAGTGAAAGTAATAAATTTTCAGTATCTGCTAGTTTAATAAAACAAATAGTTTCGCAAATAGAACATTTGGAAGAACGTAAAGCGGAACTAAATCAAGAGATAAGTGATATTTTTAGAGCAGCCAAAAATGAAGGATTGGATGTTGCAGTATTGAAACAATTAATAAAACAACGCAAAAAGAAGCCAGAACAAGTTGAAGAAGAGGAAGCATTATTGGAAGTATATAGGAAAGTACTGGAACAATAAATTACTTATTTATTAATAATTTCATATAATAAAATTATATCCTATGTAAATAGATTATATTGGTATTGTTGTTATAGTAAAAATGTTATGTGGGTTTTGTGTAAATTTTATCATTAAAAAAATATATAACTGTTTTTACAATATACATTGTATAGGTATTGTCTATAGTATTAACTAATTTGCTTATACTTTTTTGTTTTTTTACTAATTTTTACTTTACTTTATTAAGAATCATCAGTAATTATGTGTATTACAATTAATATAATACATTGGCTGTTAGATTCTTATCTCTGCAATATTAAATAAAAAAAATAAAATTATTATAGCATTGCAAAATAATTTGTGGTATTGTTTGCATAGGGGTTAATTTTGTATTAACGACGTGAAGACATTATTGTTAAAACGTGTAATAATGGGCGAATTATTACTAGTTATTAGTACAACTGCCAGTAGTATGAATATTGATTCATATCCTGAACAATCATTTCAAAATTCCAACAAGTTATTAAGTGAAGTTAAACCATTAGTTAATAATCATGATTCTAACAATAACCAAAAGGGTTTTAATCAATTCTTAGGTAAAATTAAACCATCTATTGACAGGCTGAAGGCACTCTATGATAATGCTAGTTTGAAAGAGAAACGGCAATATATGCCAAAATTATTAAGTCTCTGTGGAACTAATTACCAACATTACTTAAATGATTATTTAGCATATATTTATGAGAACTTCATATTACCAGATGCTAAGGCTGTTATTACTCAACATACTGACAAAACAATGGATGTTAGTTACATGCCTTATTTAGTTTGGCAAGTATTAATGAAAAACGAACAATTTAAACCAACAACTATAGCACATGGTAAGGTATTCATTTGTACAGATATTAATGAAAATAATATAAATAATCAATATCTAAATTTTTTTTACTGTCGTGACAATGGCACAGTGCGTATAGTGCAATTATCACGCAATCATTATCTAAAACATGAGCGAGAACAAAAAGATATGGAAGAGCTGTATTCTAAGTATTTGAACCATATTTATGATAAGAAAGATAGTAAAATTATTCTTAATACACTAGAAGCGGGTATAAATATTTTTGGTAGAAAAACAGAGTTCATGTATCCTATACTATTATACGCTATTGAGAATAATTTTATCCAAACATCATTAATAACTCCAAAAATACTTCAGTGGATGATTGAATTGCGTAGTGAACAAGGTACTGCGTTGTTTCACGAAATATTAAATAATTCAATTCAGGAACAAATCAGTACTATCCAAGAAAAAATACAACAAAAAGATAATATTAGCAAACAAGATAATATTAATATTAAGGTATTATCTATGTATAAGAACGATATCTATAACATAGAAGGGTATAATTCTAAAGAAAAGAATTTTATAATAGAGAATAAAAACAATAATACTAAAGTATTAGTTCAAATAGAAGATAACCCTAATGATAATAATTTAGTTGATTTATATGTTTCACTTATTTGTGTAGGAAAGTGTTATTATCCAATAATAGATGCTCATGGTCTTATGCAGCTAGCAAAGAAATGTGGTGTGAAGCCAAAAAACATTAATCAAGAATTATATAACTACAATAATAGTATAGAAGATATATTTAATAATTTTTTTAAACTGGGTATACTGCAATCTTTAAAGCCGGAAGATTATATAAAGCCCAAAACTGTATTATGTATATCTAATGAAACTTTACAAGTATTAAGGCAAAATAGTTTAATAAAAACCTTGAAACCAACAAATGATGCTATTACTAATGCAAATGATTCCATTACTACTGATTTAATAATGGCTGGTGATAATTATTACCAATTAATATTTAAAAAAGCTGCAAATAATAATTATAATGTAATAATTAAAAATGTAGATATGCAAGAAAAAACTATCTTATATGATAAATTTTCGGATAATATAACAAACACTATACAACAATATATTACTGACAATATGACTAAAATTTGTAATGAATTAATTAGTGACAAAACAATAAAGGTAACAAATGACAATGAGAATACATTACTACAATTCCAATCAATGCGAGATAATAGTAATTGTATTAATTTAAAGAATGTAAAATTAAATAATAAACAATATGATAATATAAAAGTAGAATTTAATAATAGTTATACTGTATTACATTTACCAGATTCTTTATGTAACGACATAATTGCAGCATCAATGAATAATTTATTGAGTACTAGTGAATCTCTTAATAAGAATGGTATGACTTTCTGCCAAGAGTTTCTCAAACATATTGGTACTAATGATCCCAATAATAATTTGACAAATATAGCCAAGTATTTATTAAAGCATGAAACACAATTAAATAGTTTTCTTAACTATTTAATAGAAATCAAAGGTAATGATGTATTAGGTTTCATTATTTTGTCTTATTTAATAAGAGAATTCTCAGAATTATTAAAAATAAATATACAAAATAATGTAAATTCTGAAGAAAGCAAATTATATATAAATACATTTGAGAAATTTACAAAATTTTTTAATACTAAAAGAAGAATAAAAAAAGCAAAACCAGTAGAATATAAACATTTTAATGATTACATTAACATTTTGAATGAGCTTTATGGCAAGGAAAATAGAAATAATAAGAATAATCCGGTTTATAATTTATATAGTAAAATAGAACAAATAGTAACACAATATAAATAAAGAATTATTTAAAATATAGTGTGGAAGGAATTTCACAATGTCCCAATTTTAAACTTTGTGAGATTCTTTTTGAGTGTTATCATATGAGTATAAGAACTAATAAATAAGTTATTATTATGTTAACTTTGGATGATAAAAAGTTGTTAGCTTTAGATTATAAAAAGTTAGAACAATTATGTAAATTGGCTAAATTAAAAATACCCGATAATGAAAAAGAACAATTTATTAATAGACTCAATGGCGTTTTAAATTGGATTGAACAGTTATCTAAAATAGACGTATCTAATATTAGTAGAGATGATTTATCGCAGGAAGATACAACTTATGAAAGAAAAGATATATCAGTAATGAATAATACTCGAGAGGAAATATTATCTAATACAACAAATAAAGATCATAATATGTTTAGAGTTCCTAAAGTTGTTGAATAGTAATTATAAATAAAGATATAGAGGTTGAAAAAAAATGAAATACACTATTTATATGAAGAGAGTCATTATCAAACTAATTACTAGTACAAGTAGGTCAATAGAGATAGATTGCCGAACATGCTGTCTATCTAAATGATTAGTATAAAAAATAAATGGAGTAGTAATTATGAGTAAAAACATAGCTATAAAGGTTGAAGATAAAGTATATGACTTATCTGAGAAAATTAATTACAAGAATAATTGCCAATATGTAACTGTTAATGATGCTGATGGAGTACAAATATTAAGACATTCATTGGCTCACGTAATGGCAGCTGCTTTACAAAAAATAGATCCTAATATTCAATTTGCTATTGGGCCAGCTATTGATAATGGGTTCTATTATGATATAAAGGCTGATAAACAATTTTCACTAGATGATTTAGAATCTATTGAAAACATCATGAAAGATCTAATTAAAGAAGATTTAAAATTTACAAGAACAGTAATAACTAAAACAGAAGCTATTGAGCATTTTAGAAAATTAGGGCAAGTATTTAAAGTTGAAATAATAGAAGCTATAGATGCTGATACTGTAAGCATGTACCAAGTAGGAGACTTTTTGGATTTATGTAGAGGACCTCACGTACCATCTACTAAATTTATTCCTATTGATTGTTTTAAATTAAATAAAATAGCTGGAGCTTACTGGAGAGGAGATAGTAACAAACCAATGCTTCAGAGAATCTATGGTATAGCTTTTTCAGATAAAAAGCAATTAAAAGAATATGTAAGAATTCTTGAAGAAGCTAAAATGAGAGACCATAGAAAATTAGGCCAGGAATTAGGATTATTCCATTTGGATGATGTAGCTCCTGGTAATGTTTTTTGGTTACCTAATGGTAATGTTCTATTTAATTTAGTAAAAGATTATATTGCTTCAGTAATGAAAAAATATAATTATAAATTAGTTAAAACTCCTCAATTATTAAATAGATCATTATGGGAAACTTCTGGACATTGGGGTAAATTTAAAGAAAATATGTTTATAGTAGATGATGAAGAAACTACTATGGCAATAAAACCAATGAACTGTCCAGGACACATTATATGTTATAAAACTGGTTCAGTAAAGAGTTATAGGGATTTACCTTTAAGAATAGGTGAATTTGGAATATGTCATAGAAATGAATCATCTGGCTCCTTACATGGAATAATGAGATTAAGATGCTTTATGCAAGATGATGGTCATATATTCTGTGCTCCTGATCAGATAGTTTCTGAAACAGTAACTTTCTGCTCTATGTTAAAGGAAATATATTCTAAATTTGGATTTAATGAAATCAAAGTGAAATTCTCAGATAGACCTAATAAAAGGGTTGGCAGTGATGATATTTGGGATTTAGCTGAAGAATCATTAAAAAATGCATCTGACAAGGCTGGATTAGAATATACTTTAAATAAAGGAGAAGGAGCATTTTACGGACCTAAACTAGAATTTATACTAAAAGATTGTTTAGGAAGGGAATGGCAATGTGGTACTTTACAAGTAGATTTTAATTTACCTCAGAGATTTGATATATATTATACAGACAATGAAGGGCAGAAACATCATCCAGTAATGTTACATAGAGCAGTATTAGGATCCATAGAGAGATTCATAGGAATACTAATAGAAAACTATAATGGTAACTTCCCATTTTGGTTAGCTCCCTGCCAAATAGTAATAGTTACAGTTTCTCAGAAGTTTGATAGTTACGCTAATGAAGTATATAAATTATTAATTGATAATGGCTTCAGAGTCCAAATGGATGAATCAGCTGAAACTTTAATGTACAAGATTAGAAAGTATTCTAAATTAAAAATTCCTAAAATAATAGTATTAGGACAGAAAGAAATGGATGAACAAAGTGTAGATATACGTAGTATAGGTTCTAATACGACAGAAACCATTGCTTTAAATAATATCACAGATTATTTTAATAATTTGCAAGAAAAATAATGAATATCAATGATAAATATAGGTGGTTTCCTACGTTTTTCATTATTAGATTATCCAGGTAAAATATCAGCAGTCTTGTTTACTCAAGGCTGTCCACTGAGATGTGTTTATTGCCATAATCCCGAATTACAGAAAATAAAAAAAAGAACAAAAATAAACTTCAAGGCAGTATTAGACTTCCTAAAAACAAGAAAAGGATTAATAGAGGGAGTAGTATTTAGTGGTGGCGAACCATTATTACAAGAACATTTATATGAGGCAATGGAAAAAGTTAAAGATTTAGGATTTTTAATAGGATTACATACTTCAGGATGTATATATAATAATTTTGTAAGAGTATTACCACTAGTTGATTGGGTTGGATTTGATATAAAATACAGTTTTACTAAATATAATGAAATCACTCAAGTGGATGCCTTATCATTACAAGTCCTACAATCTTTTAATGCTTTAATAAATTTTAATAATGATAAAGTACATAATGTATTAGAAGACCTACAGAAAATAATACAAAAATATATCAATATGAATAAAATAATATATGAAGATATAGAATATGAATTAATTAATAGTATAGATTATATACAAAAAACTAAAATAGATTTTGAAATACGAACAACAGTTGATACTAGATATATAAAGTATGACGATCTTTTGCATATAGCTAAATATTTAAATAAAAATGAAGTAAAAGAATGGACATTACAGAAATGTATTATAAGAAATGGTAATGGTAATATAAATATACCATTCTTAACTAATGAACAATTATTGGGGTTGGAAAAATATATTAAAATAAAAGTGCGCTAAATATTACTAGATCTATTTATTGCATAATCTAATACTCTGTATTGTAATTAATATATATTTTTTACATAAATAAATATAATATTGTAGTAATAAATATATGTAAAAAATATTAAAAACCACTACTACTACATATAGCATTGTAAAACATATTAGCACTATGCTACATTTGTAGTCATATACAGGACATAATAAAAACTATTACATCCTATTGATATTGTATTATTACATCATCCTAAAGCTAAAGACATTATTTGTCCACCATTCAAAATACTATAAAATGATTTAGCTAAATTTGTACTACAATTATAAATTAACTGCCCAAATTGACGTACCCCATCTATATTGTATATTAATTTATTAATACCTTTTTTAATTGTATTATTCCTTATTGCTCGTTGCTTTTCACTGTACCGTGTATTATAGTTTCCATTTGCTTTATTTAATTGTTTTAAAATGCTGTGTAATTCCGTTACAGTATTAATATAATTATTTTGATCAATACTATTTAATTGTGCGTTAAACTGGTTTAACAAACCAATTATATTCTTTGTTATATCTCTAAACCCTCCTATATACACTTTACCAAACGTTTTACTATATTGTGTTTTTATATTATTAATAGTTCGTGATACTTTATTAGTTAGTCCCTTTAAAGCTAAAACTCTATTATAAGGAAATGATACCTGATTACTATCAGTGTTTGATACTGCATTAGTTGGCTTCTGTACGATGTTATTTTCTTGTTCTTTATAGAAAAATTCCAACCGATTAGTATCAAAGGAATGATTGATGTTGCATTTATATTCATTAATTTTTTGGCGGAATAATGGATACAATCTCTTCTCAACACAAAAACTGGTATATTGCTTAATACTTTCACAATAAGTTTCTAACGCATTAGTAATTTCATTATTATTTTTAATATAATTACTAATATACATTGGTATAATACGTATAACCTGAGAATATACTATTAATACATCATCTATATACTTAATGTCTTTAGTTTCTTTAAACCGCTTATATAATGCATTACACTGCTCATCATATACTTTACTACATTGCTCTAGTAATTTCTTTGGTAGAGCTTCATATTTATTAAACACCTTGTCTTGAAGGAATTGATCGTTAATTATATTCTTTATGATTGCATCTTTAATATTCTTATGTAATCCTTCAATATATTGCTCAATATTGACTTGATATTTGATTATATTACTATCATTCATTGATCCTTCAGAACTATAGCAGCTAATATTAGCTATTATAAACAAAGCTGGTAAAATCCTAATGTAACTATTCATTATATTACATCCAGTTTTAAAATATTCTTCATGATATATACTAATATATATTGGTTAATATTTGGTATATATAAAAATATGCTATAAACATTAATCACTATTATTTCTAGATATGATGAATTTATAGCATATATAATTTATACATTATTTTACTTTTACTGTATTTTCTTTATACACGTTCGTGTAACTCTTGTCAAACATATCTAGTACACTTTGTATTATCTTAGTATTATTTGATATTATATTTAGTAATATACCAACAAGAAACCGATTTATTACTTTATTCTTTTCAAGATTGCGTGATAGCAGAGCTAATGATGGTCCGCAACACTCTAGTATTGTTTTATGATATGCATTAAATATTTTGTTAATTGACTCCTTGTGGTTAGGATAACTTTCTAATCTTTTGATCATTGCAGTTGCGAGTTTAACGCAAGCTTGATTCTTTGACTTCATTAACTCATTAGTTATCAAGTTTATCTGTTTATCATTTGGACAATATTGAGTAATAACTCGTATAATTGCATCAATCTTCCGGCTAATATAATTGTTTGTAGGTTCAATTATAGCACTGAATTTTGAAAGTGGATCAATCTCTAACTGATTAAATAATTCATTTAGCGATGATTTTATCATGTTACAATACATTAATAAATTGCTTTGGCATATATCTAAATTTTCAGCATACTTTTGTAATTCGTCATGTAAGTTAGGTCCTGATGATATCTCCCCATTTATATCTATCTTTGTATTGTGGTATATTGCGTCATACTGCCTTAGCATTGGTTGAATTAGATTTTCCTTCATTATCTCAGTTGCACGGGATGAAATATCAATCTCAAGAGTGTGACATAATTGTAGAAATTCGACTATATTATCAGAAGTAATGTTGCTTTTGTTTAATGAACTATTACTACATTTTTTTAATTTTGCTATTATGGTATTTACTTCTTCAGACAATTCAATATAAGACTGTAAAAGCATATCCAATACAATGCCATCTATACTATCAGGAGTTTTATTTGGATTGTTCTGAATCTCCGAGCTAGTATTGTCCAAGTTGGTTTTTATTTGATTAAGATTAGTTAAACCTGCTGCAATTGCATTTAATACATTAGAATATTCTCTACTTGCACCATTAATTCGATTACTTCTTCTGAGTCCTTGGTTTTGATTGACTGTTGCAATATTTAGGTTATTCCTATTTTGTGTAGACTGACTATCATTTATATTACCTGCAATTTGTATACCTTCATGTTCATTTTCTTTTACTTGATTAGATCTTCGTAATTTAACACTTCCTGATGGTTTGTTATGTATCTTAGTATTAAATTGTTGTGTAATCTGTAACATCTCATTACTATCACGTATTGCATTTTGCTTCTTAAAAACTTCTTGCGAGTTATTTTGCACAGGTATAATGTTATTTGTATTTATAGGATTATTTCGAGCCTGTGCGTAAATATTGGAATTTACATTAGTGTTTTGACCAGGTAAAGTAGCTTGTACTTGTGCAATATTATTTTGAGTCTGATTTGTATTTATTTGAACCGGTGAAATAGCTCTGACTTGTGTAATATTATTTTGATGCTGTTTCATATTATTTGTTTGACTAGGTAAAGTAGTTTGTACTTGTGCAATATTATTTTGAATCTGATTTGTATTATTGATTTGAACATGTGAATTACTTGTTACTTGTGTATTATTATTTGGTACTTGTAAGCCAGTATTCAGATTTATATTAGCATGTTGTATTTGTGATGCATTATTCATAATTTGCATATTATTCAGCGGTGCCTGTAGAGTAACACCTTCTGTCTTAACACTAAAAGTAGGACGTGATGGTTTTTTCCTTTTCTTTTTGTTATTGGTAGTTTTCTCGTTATTGTTGTTACTTGTAGTTGTATTATTTAAATTTGTAGGATTATTGCTTAATAATGTGTTAACATAATTGTTTTCTTGACCTTGCACATTACTATTATTTACTTGATTATATTGGATTTGCTTAACTGCATTATTATTTACTGAATTAACTTGAGTTGTTCCAACAGGGTTAGAGAATTGCTTATTATTTGCCATACCCATAATATTTTGTCCCATCCTATTAACAAAGTCTTGAGGCAATTGAAGCTTTCCAGGTGCTGTCTGTACTGAAGAACGTTTAACATTATTCATTTGGTTCTGTACTGGCACTAATTTATTATTATTTACTGAATTAACTTGAGTTGTTCCAACAGGGTTAGAGAATTGCTTATTATTTGCCATACCCATAATATTTTGTCCCATCCTATTAACAAAGTCTTGAGGCAATTGAAGCTTTCCAGGTGCTGTCTGTACTGAAGAACGTTTAACATTATTCATTTGGTTCTGTACTTGTGCTAATTGAGTAGTAGGTGTAGGGACAGTATATCCAGTATTACCAGATAATACTACTACTGTTAGTAATTGTATTAAATTTTTTAAATTCTGCATTTTCTTAAATATAATTTAACTATCTACATATTATATACTAATACTATATCAGTTAATAATACGTTAATATTAACCAAATCCAAGTTAATAATAACAAACCCTATTCTTTATTATTCAGCTTAGAAAACTTTTTAGATACTAAATTATAAACTTTTTCAAACAGCAAAGCAAACATTCCATGACCAAACACATTAGTAGATGTAGCTATTGGGTCAAATATTAAATAAAGAGTAGTAAAAGCTGTTACCATTTCTGATGAAAATCCAAAAGTATCTATTAATACAGGAGCAAATATTATTGCACTTCCTCCTGGTATTCCAGCCGCTGCAAATTTAGCTAATACTCCTCTTAATGAAAATGCTAAGTATTCTAAAGGAGTTGGATACCTATGTCCAAAAGATATTATTAAAGCACAGGCTAATATTGGTATAGCAAAACAATCTCCAAGCAAATGCATATTAGCTGAGGCTGGCACTACGAACCTTGCTATTTTTTTATCTTCCAAGTTTTTTTCACTAGCAACTATAGTGGTAGGAATAGCAGCAGCACTCGACATACTAGATCCTCCTATTAAAACACTTGGCAGTAAGTTTTTCATTTTGACTAATGCTGATTTGAAGTTTTTACATAGTAATACCATTACAGTTGCCATGTATCCGTAAGTTATTATTACAATTAATAGAAGTACTAAACTGTATTCTTTTATTATTAATGATAGTGTTCCTTCATACTGCATTTTTATAATAAATCCTAATACAAATACAGGTAATATTGGACAAATTACTTTCTTTAATATAAAATTAGCAAATTTGTTCATTATTTTACTGAACATTATTAACTTCTGAGATTTTATAAAGTTATTAAAAAAAACTAATAATATAGCTCCAAGTAATGCATAATCATTTTTAATAATACTAGGTAAATGAAACTCAAAACTAGGAGTTAATATTTTATCTGGATTCAGTTGAGATATACTTAATATTGAGTTGTTTAGTACTGGAGATGAAGCAATATAAGATACCCACAATCCAGTAAAGTTAGATAAACATACCAATGGTATTAATATAGCTACTAGTTTAAATGAATCAGATTGAAATTCCATTAATCCTGAAACTACAAAAGAAAATATAATAAAAGGTAATACAAATATAATTAGTTCCTTGCATAATAAGCTCACAGACAAAGCAAATTGTTTAAATACTAATGGAAAGTAATTACCAAAAGCCAAGACTACCAATACCATTACAATAAGAAAAAATGGTAAAGAAGTGAAAAACTTTTTATTCATTCGGAGATTTTATTAAGTTCATTAATATAATTAATTATATTACATTCCATATTTATATATAATTCAAAACGAATGTAATATCAAATTAATTTATTAAGCATTTATTTTTGAAATTATATAGTAATATATATATCATACTACCTAGATATACATTTATATTCTAAAAATGTTGCAAGATATTGGAATATTACATAAAATCTGGCCAATTTTATTGATGATTAATACTGCTAAAGAAATGAAAAAGTTTGTAATATGTCTAATATTGCAAGCTATTCACGTGATGATTGTATCAATACACTATTGACACAAATTGTGACAAATGTTAAAATCAATATGAGCCTTGGTGGCGGAATTGGTAGACGCAGTAGACTCAAAATCTGCCGTTTGCAAAAACATGAGAGTTCGAGTCTCTCCCAAGGTACCATATTTTATATTACACAAGTGATCTGTAAGACGATTGTGTCTACACTACTGTTTTAATAGTAATTACTATATTATTATATTCATTTGTTTGTTATCAATTGTGTGTGTATTATGTTTTTCTAATTAAATTACGTTTGCTAGCTGTATTTAAATATAATAATTAATATTAGTAATATCAATATAAATATAATAACCTAATTAATATAGTAATTAAAATTAATCAGTATTTACATTAATTTATCACATGAGTATTCAATGATTTATTTTTTATTAGTAAATAATATTAATATTATAATGTAGCGTTGTTCATTTCTGATTATTGTATAATATAATTAATTCTGTTTTAAAGATTGTAATGTATAAAGTGTTGTTAAAAAAAATATTGTTAACAATTACTAGTGTATTAATTATCAGTAATGTTAATGCTCTTAAAATAGAAATCAATAGAGGACAAACAAAACCAGAACCTATAGTTATTAAAAAAAATAATAATCATGACACATTGGCAAAATTAATAGCAATTATTGAAAATGATTTAAAATTGTCTGCATTATTTAATATATTACCTGATAATAATATAGATATTAAAAATTTAAAGGAATGGCAAAAGCAAGGAGTGAGATTCTTAGTATATGGAAAACAGGATGGTGATCAAGTAATATTTACTTTAATAGATGTAATTACTGGTAAGAAATTAATCAATAATAAAGTAGTAAATATTAATCAATCAAATATAAGAGAAACTGCGCATGCTATTGCTGACTATATTTATGAAAGAGTAACTAATGAGTTAGGATACTTTAAGACTAAAATAGTATATGTTACTACAGTTAATAATGCTCCAAGAACTACAAAATTAGTAATGATGGATCAAGACGGTGCTAATGTAAAATCACTGACTAATGGTAAAGAATTAGTTTTGAGTCCTAGGTTTTCATCAACAGGTAAGAATATAGCTTACATAGCTTATACTACTTCCAAAAAAGCTAGAGATACATTAGATAGATCAGTTCATGTGTATATATGTAATCTTGAGGATAATTCTAGAAGACGTTTATTAAACGATAGTATAATGAAAGAATTAATAAAGAAAAATAAGGGTAATCCTGTATCAATGACTTATGCTCCAAGATTTTCTCCAAATGATCAAAGTGTAGTATTTGCAATTATTATTGAGGGAAAATCAGCTATTTATAAATATAACATGACTGATAATAAATTAATTCAATTAACTAAACATGAGAATATTGATACTTCTCCATGCTATTCTCCAGATGGCAAAAAGATAGTCTTTACTTCAAACAGAGTTGGAACTGAGGCTTTATATGTAATGAATGCTAATGGTTCTAATCAACATAAAATCAGTCAGGAAGGAGGAAAGTATTCCCAACCTGTATGGTCTCCTAGAGGAGATTTAATAGCTTTTACAAAGCAAATAAATAATGATTTTTATATAGGATTAGTAAAGCCAGATGGTAGTGGGGAGCGATTAATAGCTAAAGCTTATCTTGTAGAAGCTCCTATATGGTCTTCTAATGGAAGATACATAGTATGTACATATCAAGAAAGTTCATCTGCTAAATCTAAAATATTATTTATGGACCTTACTGGAAGACATAGAAGAAAAATAGAAACTAAAGGAGATGCTTCGAGTCCTGCTTGGTCCCCAACAGTAAAAAACAATAAGTAATATATATAGAATATATACTGGTAATAGTTATATTAAAACCAGTATATATAGTTATTATTTACTATAGTTATGTCTTTTAAAATACTTTAAAACAGATTTCTACATTTATAGAATCATATATATGCAGTTATAATAAATAATTGTCACATAATATTACTTTCTATCTACAGGTTGCCAACTATACTGATAGTGGATATATTATATTAGTTGGCACCATTGTAGGATCATATACAGATTGTTGTTTTGAAGAATTTTTACATAGCTTATCAGGATCAATATCATGCACAGAAACTATCTTGGTCGTCCCATCCTGTAGTCTCACTGCTCTCATTTCGGAATTATAAAAATTCTTTAATGCTTTGTTTATTTCTGCACTCTCTTGCTTTTGTTGTTCTTTTATTTGCTCTTGTTGTTTTGTTATTTTATTATCAATACTTTTTATATAATCTTCCATATCAGATAATTTTTTTAATGTGAAACTTATTTGTTGCTCCAGTGTAAGATTATTATATCTTTTAGTACTATTACTGTCATTATTATTGTTTTGTTGCTCTTGTTTATTATTGGGTACTGAATTTATATTGTTCTGTTGAGATTGTTGATTAATCAATGTAGGTTGAATACTTGAATTTTGATGATTAACAACGTTTTGCTGCTTGATTAATCCTGTCTGATTACTAATATTTTGTGATAATTTGTTATTTTTACTATATTCTTGATTTGGAATACTAACCATTTGCAGATTATTAATACTATAGTGCTGTGCGCTATTAACTGTTGCAGCATTAAATGTTAAGAACAATGATATGCCATATAAAAATATATTAGTATATTTCTCATAATTAAATTTATTCAACATAAAGCTAATTGTTATAATTATGCACTATGAAGATGTTACTGTATAATTATTAATTTTCAATTAATGAAGTCATTTAATACTATTAGTTAGTACACAGCATTCACAATATACGTAATACAAAATTTTGACAAAATATACACAATATTTGTTTTTATTTTGTTCTTCTATATATTATAATTCTATTTATTATGTATATAGGTGATATACACATTTATTTTACAAGTAATATTTCCATACAACATTATAGCTGTTTTAAATAATAACAATATATTACTCAAATATTTAAAATCAAAATGTAATATATTGCACGGAATATTAAAATTATTATAAATATTGCTATAATTTACATTATATTATCTATATTCCATCTTGGTCTTGTTATTTGAGTTATTGGACTTGAATAATATCCGTATTTATGTATTCTCTCTATAGCAGCCCAAGCTATCATTGCTGCATTATCTGAACATAAAGTAATCGGTGGAGCATAAAATTTTACTTTATTATCGTAAGCTAGTTGTTCTACATTTAGTCTCAATAGCTTATTAGCAGCTACTCCTCCAGCCAATACTATACTATTTATATTTTGTATACACATATCTACTGCTTTTTTAGCTTTATTTATTATAGCTTTAATAATTGCCATTTGAAATGAAGCTGCCATATCTGCTTTATCTTTTTCTTCTAATTTTTCTATTAATAATCTAGCAGCTGTTTTTAAGCCTGAAAATGAAACGTCACAACCTTTTCTTCTTAATAAAGGCATAGGAAACTTAAATCTATTAGAATCGCCTTGTTCTGACAGTTTCTCAATGGCTGGTCCACCAGGGTAAGGCAGGCCTAGCATTTTGGCTACTTTATCTAAACATTCTCCAGCTGAGTCATCTATCGTTTGCCCTAGTATATTATATTGGTTAATATCAAGTATTTCAGCAAATATAAAATGTCCTCCTGAGGCTAATATTAATAAAAATGGAAAATCTATTCTATTACATAATCGAGCTGTTAATAAATGTCCTTCCAAATGATTAATAGCTATAAAAGGTTTATTAGCCATTATAGCTATAGTTTTAGCAGTTACCGTTCCTACCAATAAACCACCTATTAATCCTGGCCCTGAAGTAGCTGCTATTGCATCTATATCATTAATATTTATATTAGCCTTATTTAAAGCTTTATTTATACATTCTTCAATGGAATACATATGATTCCTAGCTGCATATTCAGGTACTACTCCTCCGTATTCTTTATGTATATCTATTTGAGAACTTATTATATTAGATAATATACGTTCTTCTATTATAGAAGAATCACAAACAACTGCAGCTGATGTATCATCACAGCTAGATTCTATTCCTAATATTTTCATAATATCTTTCCATTTATTTATTAAATCAATATTTATTATATTACAATAATACTAAATTAATTTTCTATACTAAATGCCATTACTTATTATTTACTACTCTTATTGGTTACTACTATAAAAAACACTTTAACAACATAATAACATTTCTAAATGCACTTTATTGTAATCTGTATTACAAACAATATATATTTTATAACGATTCAAATACTTTACAATATTTTTAATATTATTAAATTACTTTCACTATTAATAATAGTTATATAATCATACTGAACCATTATTTGTCTTTTTCTATACTCAAAATACTTAATTATTGTTTATTACTAATATATTTATTTACCTTTAATCCATTTATTATTAGATTGTATCCACAAGGTACAGTTATTAAAATTTACATTATATTTACTTTTGATTGTGTCTATACTATCATTTTCATTACAATTAATTTCTATTATTTTAGTAAAATTATAATCAATGCATAAGCATCGTGAAACAATATTATTATTAATTGCACATCCTAAATTTATTAAATAATCAGGATTATTAATATAAACTAGTTCTTCTGAAAGCCAAGTATTACAATGTATAGCTTCTTCAGTACTTAATGAATATTTACTACCATGAGGAATGAATGATAATTTAGAATAAGTCCATAATTTACTATCAAATAATTTTACTTCTTCTTCATCATTACATAGCAGTAAACATCTTTTATTTAAATCATAAGATTTTTCTATAATTTTACAAACTATATTAGAGTATTCACCTTGTAATCTATATATTACTAGTTCACTATTACTATGCGTATTACTATCGTCTATCATACTACTATTCTGACCATTGTAGTTCATTACCATTGCCTTGTATTTATTTAATAATTTAACTATTAATAATAATTGTACTATCTTTAGTAGTAGTACTACTATTTAGAATATCCCCCATTATTATTTTACTGCTTTTATATATTACTTAAATCAATTGCACATACCAGTCCTTACTGTATTACTTGATTAATATTGTGATTACTTTGTGTTTTACACTGTTCCTTTAGATATTTAAATATTTTATCTAATACAGCATTAATTAATTTTACTTCTTTATCACTAGTAAAGTTTTTAGATATTTCAACATATTCGTTAATAATTACTGGTACAGCTGTCCTTTCATAAAGCATTTCTAAAATAGCCACTCTTATTATACTATTTAATATTTCAGAATCTTCAATCATTTTACTATTAGACAAACAATTATTATAAATAGTATTAAAATCAACATTTTCAGAAAAATGAGAAATTAATTTTTTAAAAAATCTAGAATGCATTTTACTATAGATGGATTTATCTCTGTGGTAATCCTTATCATTATCCATATAATCAGCAAAAGAATTCAAAGCAGAATCAGCATCAATATTAAGAATATTCTTTTCATACATTACTTGTATGGCTGCCATTCTAGAGATATTCTTAGAAATTTTAAAATCCATTATTATATTATCATTAAATAATGCGCATATTATATATTGTATAGCAAATGAATTCGGACTGCAAGGCAGTACAAATGAATTCTGATCGCAATGTGATGCAAATTATTATAAATTTTTACTGTAAGTATATAGTTAGTAAATGTTTCTCATTCTTCTACATAAATTTATTATTAATCTAGGTATTATTTATTAAAAAATTTTAATACATCTTAATTTAATGAGAATAATAATTATATTAACTAGTCCACGATCATACTATAAACACTACTACCTATTAAAAAAATACGCAAAATGAAAGTACTAACAAAAAGCATGATAATAAGATACCTAACAAAATATCAGCAAGCTTGTTAATTTAATACAATTGTGGCACATTTCTTATATTTTCCTTATGTTAATTTTCTTTTTGGTTAATAATTTCAAAAACTGTAAATATTAGTTATTTAAATAAATAAGTTTATATAATTTGCTATAAATTTGTGTAGGATTAAAATTGGTTTTATAACATTTGGATGAGTAGTTACTATACTTAGTATATTACAATATTTGTTATTTATTATTTTTTTATTGAAATGTTATAGCAAATATATTATATTAATATACTATATTATTTTGTAATATTTACTACATTCTCTTGATTATTATTTACTTGTGCATTTATTTCAAGATTTTTTAATTTATTAGCAACTGGTAATATTTCTTTTTTGATATAATTATTGATTTTATCAAATTCTTCAATATCTTTATATAATCTTCTACTAAATATATCTGCTCCTTCAAATAATTTATCTAGTTTGGA
Organism: uncultured Holosporaceae bacterium; assembly: GCA_946408175.1. Taxonomy (GTDB): domain Bacteria; phylum Pseudomonadota; class Alphaproteobacteria; order RUG11792; family RUG11792; genus RUG11792. Next base: position 8,452 of record CAMJRB010000012.1, on the reverse strand, counting down.
GCGTAATAAGCTTCCAGCTTCTCCTATTTGCTTAGCATTAATAGATAAAGCTTCTTGTCTCCAAGTAAATGATATTGCTTTTAATACTGCTATTAATGTTAATGGAGTAGTAATAATTACTTTTGCGTTTATTCCAAATTCTATTAAGGTCGGATCATGTTTTACTGCTGTACTGAAAAATGATTCTCCTGGCAGAAACATTAACACAAATTCAGGCGTATGAGTAAACTGGTCCCAATAAGCCTTAGTCCCTAGATCATTTATATGTTTCTTTATATGCTTTATGTGTTCTTCTAGAAATGATTTGTCTCCAGTACTCATGAATTTCATATAATCGTTAATAGATGTTTTAGCATCTACTATAATGTTTCTATCCCCTGGTAATCTTATTATCATATCAGGTCTTAATTTTGAATAAGGAGAATCAGTAACTGGCTGTTCTATGAAATCACAATAAGGAATCATTCCAGCTAATTCTACAGTTCGTCTTAATTGCATTTCTCCCCACTGACCACTAGATTGGGGGGCAGATAATGCTTTAGATAATTTTTCTGTAGTAGTTTGTATTTCCTTTTGAAATAACATTAAATCATTTATTTGCCTTCTTAAATCACTATATGAACTAATTCTTTCTTTTTCTAAATTATTAATCTTTTCATTAAATTTATCTAAAGAGTCTCTAATAGGATCAATTACAGAAATAAAATCCCCTTGCTGTTTATTAAGATCTGATTTGCCAGTAATTAGTACTTTGTCAAATGTTTCTTTAGCCATACTTATAAAATTTTTCTGACTATTTAATAGAACGTCATTGGAAATGTTTCGTAATTGTGATTCTATATTTACATCTGCATTCAGTAATTCTTGTTTATTTAATTGCATTTTTAAAGAATATATTAAGTATATTAGTCCTACTAATATTAGTAGTAATATAATAACTAGAATTAATACAATATTCATGTTTTATGATTTTATAAATAATCTATTCACTATGTAAATTATATTATAAATAACATGCATTTATGTATAGCAAAATTGCAGATATTATAATATTTACACTTTTATTATAATCTTTTGATTATTAATTGATAAACTTTAAAATTTAATACAAATTACTTATAACCAATTTTATAACAAAATTGATATTTTTTTAATAGCAATCATTTTATTATTGCAATGAGTATTTTATTAAAATATTCTTATAGAACGGTAACATTTTTCATATTATAATAAAAATATAATAGTGGAGTTTAATATTTAGGTAACTCAATGGTATATCAACCAGATGAAATTGATAGAAAAATATTAAGTTTATTAAGTACTAATGGTAGGATTAGTAATGTTGAATTAGCAGCTGAAGTTGGTTTATCTCCACCTCCTTGTTTAAGAAGATTAAGAGCTCTTGAAAATCATGGCATAATTATAGGTTATAAAACCTTGATCAATAAACAAAAACTAGGATATAATGTAAATGCGGTAATAATCGCTAAGTTATTAGTTACAACTCAAGAGGTAATACATGCAATTACTAGCGAATTAATTAAATTGTCTACTGTTATTTCTTGTTATACCACTTTGGCTAATTCCGAATTAATTATATCTATAATTTCCAAAAATATTGATACATATGAGGAATTTATTAGTAAATATATAACTAGTAATAAAAACATAGAATCATTTAGGGCTTATTTAATTACTCAGGCTTTTAAAAATGATGATTTTGTAGTGAGTAATAAAAATTAATCAATAATATATAAGCGTAAACACTGTATTAATGTTTAATTAATAATTAAAATACCACTGTGTAGTGCTACATATGTGGTATTGTAGTTTATTACTTTAAACTTATATATTGTACGATACATGTTCAATAAATTTTGTTAGCATAATTTATGCATAGACTTATAGGATATTTAATGTTTGAAACATTTTATGACTTCATAACATATAAGATAAATTTTTTTAATAAATAGAAATATATATAATTGCTTACTATTATATAGTAATATAACTGTAAATATTTATTAGATTGGAGATTATTGATGTGAGGTATATATAGCATCTTTTTATCTTGTTTTTGTTTTCAAATTTGTTAACTGAATTCGAAACTATTCCTAAAAATAGTCATTCCTTTTACAATATTGTAAAGTAGTAGATTGTCTATTAATACTTTTTCTTTTGGAAATCTTTAGCTTTAAACAGTTTTTTCAGCAGTAGAGCAAGCTCTCATGCTGTAATTATGTTTATATATATCTCCAGAACAGCAGTTTTTATCGAGAAACATCGATATTACACGAAAGGTTACTATTGGTAATCAATTTATTTACTGGAGATTAATTTATTGTTATCATTAATTTTTCATATTGTTTCTTTGTGCTAGATTAGAAATATAGAGTTCTACAAATATAATTTTCAATACGGTACCTTTTTCACTTATTTTATAAATATACCATCTGGCATCATGACAAATGTGTATTATTAATTACATTACTAGCAACTATAAGGGTATTTTTAATTATTACATTTGCTTAGATCTGCAACTATATCACTTATTTATTAAAGTAAAGAATATCTTTCAGGATACAATGCTGGCGGATAGGGTGAGATTCGAACTCACGGTAGGCTTGCACCTACACTGGTTTTCAAGACCAGCTCCTTAAACCACTCGGACACCTATCCCAGTTTCATAGTATCATTAATAACAATATGAAATCAAGCATTATTTTGTTAATTACACCTTGGAACTTCTCTTATATATAATTTTATTTAATTAACGTTACTTATTATTAATGTGTCATTTTATATATCATATTTAATATTGATATTTAAAATATATAATATTTACTGTATAGGTACTTCTTCCAGTGACTGTTCTGTTTTAGGATTAAACCACTTTAGATCTTGTAAATTATATCCCAAACTTAAATCACCGTTTGGATCATCAAGTACTTTCTCAAATGTGTCTTGTGGAAATTTTCCTTGTGGATAATTTAATTGATATTGAGATAAATAATCGTTGGACTCTAGTATGCTGCTGCTATGCTTGGAACTATCAAATTTGACAGCCCACCGCAAAAAACACAGTTGCTTTTCCCACTGTTTTCCAGTATTGTTATGGATTGTATCATGAGTTATCATTTTTGATTGCAATAAGTACACACTATAAAATGCGTGTATATAATCAATGGCCTGTCTTAATTCTTTAATATTTAATTTTGATAATAGATGATGTATATTACAAAAATAATATTCCATTATTCTATGCAATTTATAGGACGGATCATAATTATATTCATCAATAATATTGGGTTGATTTATTGTTTGTTTTATTATGTCGTCCACAAATGTTTTTATTGCTTCTATCTTGTCTATTGTATTTTCTATATAATTTTTTACAGGCATTTTACTGGAATTTTCAACAATTAAATCACTGGCTGATGGAATTTTTTTATTAATATGAAAAACATCTTTAACATGAGTATTTAATTTATCAATCTCTTGTAATTCATATCTAATCGGTTGTGTTCCATTAATTAATACTTTTGATTTTATATTAACTTTTGTATTTTTATATTTACTATCTATTACTTGTTTCAAATTATTAATTAATTTTTTATGAAAAGTATTAAATCTAGATTCCATTTTTGAATTCGAGTATGAAATTATATCAAGTGCTGCTACTGTTCTTAAACAGGCTCTCAAGCTTCTTTGCCAGTGTGCTACTATTTTATTATTTTCGTTGCAAAAATCACCTTTGGTTTTATCCAAGCTTTCAATTATTATTAATATAATTTGCTGTAATATACTTTGGTATTGATTTAATATTATTCTTATATTTTTAGATATACTTTCAGGCGATTCATTATCTATCATTGTGTCTATAATGGCCAGCTCTGTTTGCAGGAATAAATTGTAAAAACTACTTCTTAAAAATTCAACAACAATTTTAAAATTGACCCATTTCAACTTTTTTGGTTTTGTTTGTGCAATTTCATCTATTTTCTTGGGATCTAATTTTTTGAATGTAGAAGAAAATTCAAATGAATTAAATAGTGCTATCACTTCTTTTAATTGTTTTAAAGATATAATATATGCTTTACCCATTAATTTTTTTGAAACCGTATCTAGATCCACACATTCATCATTTACTGGATCACCAGGGAGGTCAATTAAATAACAAGGTTTTCCGATAAGGGAGAAATAATAATTAATATTACGATAATGAGTTTGTAATTTACTTAACAACATTTTACAAAACGTAATTGCACGCGCATTCGTGTTTGTGTTAATTGATGCCATATTATCCAACTGCTTCATGGCTCGCTTGTATAGTTTGTTATCTTCCTTCTTATTGCTGTCATGTATTTCGTCACAATACTTGATGAAATCTGGACCTATATCAATATCTTTCACTGGTACATCGTTGTTATTGGTGGATTTAATACTTGTATTATTTGAGATAATATTCCCTTTTGTATTATCATTACTTAGTTTAATATCTTCCATGCTGTAACTATTTGATATCCACAAGACAGCAGATATTAATATTAAACAATGTTTCATTATTTTTCCAAAAACAATTAAAACCTAACAATAGTAATTATATTACTATGTTAGTTAATAAATTATTATCTATATTATATATAATTATAATGCTTTTAGTACAAGCCTATTCTTATTGATTCATTCTATGTTTATATATCAACATTATATTATATAATATGGCAATAGAAGTGGTTACAGTTCCCATTATGAAAGGTCCTGAAGTTAAATTAGTATTTATTAATTGACCTATTGAGCCCGCTAAGTTATTAGAAATTAATAACACTAATCCATCAGTACCGTAATATAAAGCAAATGCTGTACCTATCAATTCTATTGGAGCTATTTTGGCTATTATTGAAGAAAGAATACTGTGAGTAGCTCCCATATGTATTCCTGATAATATATATATCATTATTAAGCTTATATTACTATTAGCAAATATTCCAAATATATCAGCTATTAATAAAGCCACTAATCCAAATAGAATTACTATGTATTTATTTATTTTATCTGATAATAAGCCCATTGGAATTGAAGTAATTATTATAAATAGTTCGTATATTCCCATATAAAGAGGAATATTACTTAATTGATCAATTGGGAGTATAGCTTTGGCTTTTAGAGTAATAAATCCCTCAGAAAAGCGGTTTAACATCATTAGAGAAACTAATGCAAGAAACTCCCAGTATTCCTTAGGTAAATATTTTATATGACTTATACGCCATTCAGAACGCTTTACAATTGGAGTGTATGCTTTGTCTTTATATTTAACTTTAGTTTTTAAAATATAGTAAGCTATAATTGTAGGTATGCAAGCTAATACGAATATTTCCCTGAAATGATGTCCAAATTTGAATACTAGTAATGAGGTTATTAGAGAACCAGTTAAAGAACCTGATATATTAATACAATATCTGTAGGAATATATATATCCTTTTTTATCAGTTAAAGAAGCGAATATAGCATCAACAGGGGCATGTCTTAAACCTTTGGCTAATCTGTCTATTGATTTTGCTACTACTACGAATAAAATGCTGCAGGAACAAGCTAATAGTATTTTACTGATTATTGTAGATATTGTTCCTATATATAATATTTTTATTCTATTTCTGTAAATGTCTATTAAAAAACCTACACATAACTTTGATAAAAATGATAAAAAAACAACTAATCCTTCAATAAAGCCAAATTGTGAAATAGTTCCATGTAAATCTTCAGTGATGAATATTGGTAATAAAGTAAAGATCATAGAGGATGCCATTCCCCAGAAGAAATACATCCAAGACAAATATTTTATAGTCTTCAACATAATCAATCCAATGATTGCTTATTATGTTAAAAACAATTATTACATAATATCAGCGGAAAATAATAATTGGTGGCATATATAAGTTACGCTAAAAGTATTAACAGTATCATTAATATATATTATTTGTGTAATATTGTAACATAAGAGTTGTTATTATGAACAACAATACACTCTATTTATAATAGTTTTATTGTATTACAACAGTGTTAAAATAAATTAATTTTATTATATTTTAACGTAAAATTATATAAATATACATTATTAAGTTGTATTTTTACAATATCTTTTATTTTTATATATTAATTTTATTAAAACGTTATCTATAATACATAAATATTTTTTTTGAATATAAAAAATACGTGCAATAATTAATAATTATTTTACTATTACATATTTATAATGTATATTAAAGAGTGATTTTTTGGAGAAAAATTATTACAATTTCACTGATGTTAAGTTTATTTAGGTGTTAGTTGTTTATGAATATAAACAAATTATTGGTAAGTGGATTTATAGGATTAGTTATGATTGTATGTTATGGAAGTGTTTTAAATGCTATGGAATGTAGTGATGATGAGGGTAAAAGTATTAATAGTACTGAACATGAAACATCAGGAAGTATTAGTTTAAATATTAGTAAAACTGAAAGTACAAATAGTATTAGTAATCCAAGCAAAATTGAATACGATCCTGAGAATATGTGGTTTGATTACCAGGCTTTATTTGACCAAACAAAAAATTGGGTGCTACACTATGATTTCAAAATGCAAGAATTGAAAACCATACCAGTACAGCATACAGATTTTGATAAGAATACTTTAGCTAAAAAAGCATTATTTGGAGATAAAGTAGACAATAATATAATCAATGATATATGTGAAGGATTTGTTCCAGCGATAGGTGATATGATAGACAAATTATTTAAGTATATACAATGTGAAGAAGATAAATACAATAATGATGATCGTCAAGTAATGTGGTACAACTTTATGTTCTTATTAGCAATACGAGTACAGTTTTCATATGGTAATAATGCGTATTATAAAAAATATGCCGAAATAGCGGAAATATACAATAACAGTAATATCATTCCTAGTAATATTGGTAGGGAATATACATCATTAATTAATGATACGCAATTTTATAATGTGCTATTACCACTACCAGTAATATTCAATAACAATGAACAAATCGGTTGAGTGAAATTGTAATAATTATTGTGTACTTTGAGAAAATATAGTATTTTAAAGTATTTTTTAGTGGGATGTGCATTTCTTGGGTGTACTATTGTAATTCCAATATCAAATAATAAAGCTGCGGCACACACCGAACAGAAAAACATTGAACAGAAAAATATTATAAGTAATTTCAATTATTTATCAAAAGCGAAGCAAGACATCCAAAAAACGCAGATAGATTGCTATCAAAATTTTATTGATAATCTTTATGGTAAGTGTAACACACGCGAGTCTTACAAAGAGGAGTTAAAAAAATACTACGGCGAATTAAAACAAATGACGTCACAAAACGCCAACAGTAGTATTACTATTAGTAACATGCGACAACAAATTTTGAATGATATAGTAACAAATTTTACTAGTTATTATATTACTCATTATGATGATTATATAAAAGGGGATTATAAGAGTAAAGACAATAAAAATAAACTTAATCATGATACATTGTCACATGCTATAATGTTGGATCCTAAGGCATATTTGGACTATTATAATGAATGCATAAATAAATCTAATTCGTCTAATTGTGCGTTGTGTAACATAGAAATTATTGATAATAATGGACAACAAATAAAAAGCACAAATGCAACAACGCTTTGTAAGGAAATAAAAAACACAACATCGAAATATGCAACGATGGATTCTGGTAAATATGCATTAGCATTTATACAATTTTTTGAAAATATATTATGCAAATATCCAGATCAAAAAATCCGAGAATTATTTGAAATATTGCAGAAGGCAGTAGCTAGCTTAAAGCAATATGAAACCAAGTTCCCACATTCCAAGCCAACAGCATCCAGCATGAACATGTTTTATCGTATGGCAGACTTAGAATTACGTTTCCTATTCGCAATATATAATATATTACTTAAAAATATTAACAAGCTAAAATCTAATGAGAATAAGATAAACAATATTAACAATTCAAAATCTAATAATAATAACAATAATGAAGTTACTGTAAATATAAATATATTCACATACTATGATATGTGTCAATTCTGTTGGTTAATGTGGCACAAATGCCTTCTAGAATTGCAAACATTGTTTTCAAACTATTTGAATACTTCAGTTAATCTTAAACTAAATGTTTACTATGTCGAGTCATATCATAGCTCAAAATTACTAAATGGTCTGGAAAATGGGCAGGACGCGGTTGAGCTGGCATATATCGAACAAATAAAAAGAATATTGCAAACAGCAGAACATGATATGCAGGAACAAAGCAAAAATGGGAAGAGCACGATTGAGCCGAAATATATCAAAGAAATAGAAGAAATATTGCGAAAGAGAGAACAGGAGATGCAGGAACAAAGCAAAAATGGGAAGAGCACGATTGAGCCGAAATATATCAAAG
>CAMJRB010000011.1 GCA_946408175.1 uncultured Holosporaceae bacterium | reverse complement strand
AATATTTTTATATTAGTTTTATTATGGTTTATTATTAAATAACTTATAAGTAGTTATATATTAAGTAGTAATAGTTTATTGGGAACTATTGCATTGTTAATAAAATTAGTATAGAATATGAAATATAGATATTTAATATAAAGGTATGTTATAATGCTTTTTAATAAAAATTTAAGTATTAATAAACTTTTAGTACTTGGAATAGCAGTGTGCACAGTGTGTGCAAGTAGTAATGCTATGGATAATTATGGTAGTTCGCATTCTAATAATAGAACCGTTAATAATTATAATAATTTCAGTAATTCTTTGAACAGAAGTAATATACATGCAGTAGGGAACAAATATAAAGTAAGTAATCCAAACTATACTATCGTACGTAGAGATGAACATGATATTAAAGTTCCGACATACTCTATTAATAGAGTATCAAATAGAGATCGTTTTACTATTAGAGCCCAAAAAGATAATACACATGAAATATTTATTAATACAAGAGATACTAATAAAAAAGTCAATGATATACATAATTATTTATTTAAAAATGGCGGTAGTAAAAAAATCGATGGAACATATGATAATAGTAAAAAGTTAATAAAAGGCCAATATGATTTAAAAAATGAAGTAAATAAAAATAATAATGATATTAAAGAATTCAATAAAACTATGCATAATAACTTAGTTAATTTAGAGAATCACATTTCAAAACTTATTCGTAATAATCAAAATAATCATAATGAATTAAACAAAAATATTAATAATATCCTTCTTGAAACTACTAAAAACATTTATAACAATAGAGCACAACAAATGGAAGATAACAATAAATTACAAAAGATTATGTATGACAATAATAATAAACAACAAAAGGATATCCATGAAGTAGCAAATATTCTTACTGAGAAAACTTTGGAGATTAATAAGAATATTCATTACAGTAGTGAAAAACAACAGAAAGATAGTAGTGCAATCCTTGCAAGAACTAATGAGCAAACACAAGACATAATAGGCAATATATACAATGTGACTGAAAAAAATGCTGAAACAATGATGAAGTTACAACGTGACGCAATTAATCAACTTAGCAAAGCATATAATAAAGATTATAATAGAGCCATTGAAAAGTACACAGAATTATTTGTTAAAAATTTAGATCGACAAAAAGAAACGAATGATGTAATATTCAACAATACTAAAGATGCTCAGTACATGGAAGTAGCATTGCAAGATATCAAAAATTTACGTGAAGAGGTACATGCTGTAACTGAACACTATGCTGAATTAAATAGCAAGACCAAATTTACTGGATTTGTACTTGAAAACTTGAAAAAGGAAGAAGAACAAGAAAAATTAAAAGCAATGCAGCAGCAAAATAATCTTAGACAACAACAAGTGCTTAATTACAGTAATAATAATGTGATTAATCCAAATTTACAATATTACAATCCAAATATTGGTAGTAATAATAATTATATACATAATTACAATAATGATAATATGATTAATCAAAATGTTGGTGGTGATAATAATCACATACGTAATTACAATAATAACATGTTTAATTATAATAATAATATGATTAATCTAAATAATAATTTAAATATTAATAATTATAACAATCCAATAAACAATAATCCAAATAATATCAATATAAGCAGCAATAGAAATCTTGGTAATAGTTTTAGTGTAAGAAATGGTATTGAAATATCACAGAATCATGGAAAATACCTACAGCATGAAAGTGTTTATGATGTAGCTAACAGACAAAAAACTGCAGAAAATAATCAAAATGGTCGAAATTTATTAATATCAAATAATAATATAACAAATGAAAATGAAATAAATAATGATATTAATAAAGATCCAATAAATGAAGCAGAAGATGAAAAACGAGATAATCATAACAATAGTTCAACTTCATTAATACAAAATACATACAGAAATGACAACAATAATGATTACTTGGGTGCTACACAGATTTTAAGCAACATGGAATCATATGAAAAAGAAATTAATAAAAACGAAAAAAATAAGAACGAAAATTTGGATTTTCCAACTTATGAAAACATGCGTGTACAAAAAACAGAATCTGGTTATTCGTTGCCGTACGCAAATCACGAACCATTAGATTTGTCCCCAAACGTTGACATACCAATATCCAATAAACCAAATAGTAATGTGAATCTTAATAATCAAAGTAAAGAAAACAATAAAAATAGTAATATTATTATTAATAATCAAAGTAATGTTATTATTAATGATTAATAATACTATTTACATTAATTATTAAACAATTTGTACTTGGAGGAATAATCTATAATAATTATATTGCTATATAATATAGTATATATACTGCTTGTATTTATTATTATAAAGTATAGCAATTGTATAAGCAATTTGCCAATATTTATTGTATTTAGATGTAAATATATATCTTGCTGAAAAAATTACTATACTATATATAGTATATAGATTGTTATAGATATTAATTTGTGTATATATTCTTTTTAGTAATATAAATAATATATTTATATTTGTTACTTATTATTATAGATTTGATAAATTACTTGTATATGCAATTATTATAGAAATTAACGACTGTAAAATATATAATATAGAGTATACATTATTAAACTTGTACTCTACAAGCAAAGCAACTTTATATATGCTATAATATAATTAAGCATAAGTATCATTAATAAATAAAATATGGCACAACAAACTAATAATATTAATAATCAAGAAGTAAAGGCTTTGGATCAATTTGCTGTCAATTTGAGTAAATTAGCTAGTGATGGTAAATTAGATCCAGTTATTGGTAGAGATGAAGAAATAAGAAGAGTAGTTCAAGTACTATCTAGAAGGACTAAGAACAATCCTATATTAATAGGAGAGCCCGGAGTAGGAAAAACTGCTATAGTTGAAGGTTTAGCCCAAAGAGTAATTAATAATGATGTTCCGGATTCTATAAAAAATAAAAAGATAATGTCTTTAGATTTAGGATTATTATTAGCTGGAGCTAAATTCAGAGGAGATTTTGAAGAAAGATTAAAAGCGGTATTAAAGGAAGTTACTGAGTCTAATAATGTAGTTTTATTTATAGATGAAATACACACATTAGTTGGAGCTGGTAAGGCTGATGGTGCCATGGATGCTTCTAATATGCTAAAACCTTTATTGGCTAGAGGCGAACTAAGATGCATAGGTTCTACTACTTTAGATGAATACAGACAGTATATTGAAAAGGATGCAGCTTTCGCTAGAAGATTCCAACCAGTTTATGTCAATGAACCATCTATTCAGGATTCTATTTCAATATTAAGAGGTCTAAAAGAGAAATACGAATTACATCATGGTATTAGAATTAGTGATTCTGCAGTAATAGCAGCTGTTAATTATTCTAATAGATATATTAGTGATAGATTCCTACCGGACAAAGCTATAGATCTAATAGATGAAGCTGCTAGTAGATTAAAAATGATTATAGATTCTAAACCCGAAGATATAGATGAAATAGATAGAAAAATATTACAATTACGAATAGAAGGAGAAGTATTAAAGAAAGAAACTGATAATAAATCTAAAGAAAGATTACAACAAATACAATCAGAACTGAGTAAATTGGAAGTAATATCTAAGGAATTAAATGGTAAATGGCAACATGAGAAGCAAAGATTCCTAGAAATAAAAAAAATAAAGGAACAAGTAGAGAAATTAAAAATAGAAGCTGAAAGAGCCCAGAGAGCAGGAGATTTTACTAGAGTAGGAGAAATATTATATGGTAGAATTCCAGTATTAGAAAATAGATTAAATGAATTAAGACAAGATTTAGATGATAAAGCTACTAGAAATGAAGTAACTGAAGAGGATATAGCTTTGATAGTTTCTAGATGGACTGGTATACCAGTAGATAAAATGCTAATGAGTGATAGACAGAGATTATTATCTATGGAACCGACATTAAAGAAATCAGTAGTGGGACAGAATGAAGCCATAGAAGCTATTTCCAATTGTATATTGAGGTCTAGGTCTGGTATAGCTGATCCTGACAAGCCAGTTGGTTCTTTCTTATTCCTAGGTCCTACTGGAGTAGGTAAAACTGAATTATCTAAATCATTAGCTCAATTCTTATTTGATGATAAGAATAGTCTAGTAAGATTTGATATGTCAGAATATATGGAAAAGCATTCAGTAGCTAGATTAATAGGCGCTCCTCCAGGATATGTTGGATATGAACAAGGAGGAGAATTAACTGAGGCTATTAAAAGAAGACCTTATTCAGTTATATTATTCGATGAAATAGAAAAGGCTCATAAAGATGTATTTAATATATTATTACAATTATTAGATGATGGTAGACTAACTGACGGTTTAGGTAGAGTAATCAATTTCAAAAATACTATAATAATATTAACTTCAAATATAGGTTCTGAATATTTTACTAATCCTAATGTAGATAGAAATAAAATTAAAGAATATGTAATCAAAGAACTAAGTAATGAAATGAGGCCAGAATTAATTAATAGATTAGATGAAATAATAGTATTTAATAGTTTATCTAAAGATAATATTCTCAACATAGTAAAAATTCAATTAGAAGAAGTTTCAAAAAGATTATATGAAAAGCAAATAATAATAAAATATGATGCTAATATAGTTAGTTGGTTATGTGAAACAGGATATAATCCAATTTACGGAGCTAGACCTCTAAAGAGATGTATTCAGAAATATATATTGGATTTTATAGCTAAAGGAATAGTTTCTGGTAGTATTATACCTAATAAACCTTGTATATTAACAGTAAATAATAACATCATTAGTATGAGTAATTAAATAATGTATAGAACACAATATAAAATAATAATAGATAAAAATATACGTAATTAAGATATGTTTGTTTTTTATTATACAATACTATAAATAATAGTAGTCAAAATTATATGTATTGAGCATCAATATTCAGTACTAATCAGTAAATCTCAATATGTTTATAAATAGTCCCAATATGTGGGACTATGTATATTTATGTAATTAATAATATGTAATACAAGTTATCATGGTAGAGCTATAAAGAATTATTTTTTAATATTTGCTGTATTAATAATCTATCTATTAAGATAAATTATACAAATATCTGCTAATAATATGTATGATTTATCATTTTAAACCATCTTTTAACTCTTTATAATCCTGTTTGTCTATTACTGTAAGAATATTTTCTACTTGTGATTCATCTATATATTGTGGTAACACATTTATACCTTCCTTTAGTAGTTCTTCATGAATTGCATCGAGAAATTCTTGCCAAGTATTAAACATACTTACTGTATATTGGTCGCAAGTGTTACATACTGCTTTAGTTAATGCATTTGTTTCTTTATATACTTCATATAATACATCATATGAATATGTGGAAAGCCGCGCAATTTCTTTTAATGGTTTATTATTGTTTGCTTTTAAATATTTCAGTACGTCATCTTTATCAATTTGTAAATTACCGTAGCTATCATTGTTGTTGAAGTCCATTGATTGTGTGTAATCACTAATAGTTACCATTAGTAAACCAATTGTTATAAATAGAATTTTGCTCATTTTGTCTATTCTAATTAAATACTTCTTTTCTATAATAGAATAAAATTAAAGTGTAAATATTTTGTGAATACTACTAATGATTTTTTCAAAAATACATTATATCCAGTATACATACCAAGCGATAAAATTACATTTTTATTATTTTAATCAATATTTATGTTATCTATAACAATAAAATAATATATAATCAAAATTCCAAATATTATTTATTAATCTATATTTCCAAATGGAATTTAATACCATTCTAATAATTAATGTTTGCTTGTTGTGAATCATTTATTTTGATTCTGTTACTATAACAACATTTCAGCCATTCATTATAGTTTTTTAGATAAAATATGATTTAGTATTATTGATAATTAATATTATATAGTTAAATATTAGCATTAAAGGATTTTTTTAATACAATATAAAAAATCGTTTTTTAGTAATGAGTATTCTATATTGTATGCTTTAGATGAAGCTATAATTAGTATTAAATGATTATTAGGAATTATTGCAGAATACTCTCTAACTAAACTTCTTAATCTTCTTTTTACTCGATTTCTTTTAACAGCATTTCCTACTACTTTTTTACTAGCAATATAAGCTATTTTAGTATTATTATTTAATTTATTGTAATACTTATATATTGTTTTATTATTGCATTCTATTTTATCATTACACGTTGCAAAATTTGTTTTATTGCCAAGAGTGGATAATGATTTATTATTAATATTCTCTATTATATTATTTGTAAGTGCTATTTTATTATTGTTTTCTATAGTATTATTATTTGACAATTTTGCATATACAATATTTAATAAATTTGCTCTAATTTTTTTACCATGTCTTTTCAAATATAAAAAATCAGACCTTTTAGTAATAGTCTGTATAGTTTTACTGCTATGACAATGTAATTGTTTTGTAGGAGTACATAATATTTTATTAACATTGGATACATTGTTGGTATTAGATATAATACCATGATAGCATTTATTATTAATATTACTCGTGTCAGATAATTTATTTACGTTGTATAGCTTATTGTTACATGCAGACTGATTGACATTTGATATATTATCAGTATTAAATACTTTGTCTGTATTTGAACTGTCATTCATTCTTTGTCTTTTCAACATACTACATATATATAAATACTGTATATAAAGACATTATATAAAGCAATAAGGGATATAATATATTATTATAATCCCATTTTCTATTATTAGGCACTTAATACTTTTCTACCCTTAGCTCTGCGTGCTGATAAGATTTTTCGACCAGAGGGTGTTGCCATTCTACTTCTAAATCCATGTCTTCTTTTTCTTACTAATCTACTTGGTTGGTAAGTTCTTTTCATGCTAATTAAAAAAAATCTAAAGTCATATATTATATATTATAGCACAAAAAGCATATGTGTGCTATTGCAGTCCATATAATAAATTATTGTAAAAGTGTTTAATTATTATTGTTAAATACTATTTTTATCTTTTATATTAATAAAAAATTAATAAATATATTATATTATAAATATAAGAAGTGCCAATTTGAAATGATAAATATTATGGCAAATTTATTAAATACATTAGTTATAACAACAGTATTAGCAATGTGTAATGGATTATATGCTTCTGAAAAACCACTTGTTATTAATGGGCAATTTTCAGGTAATGAGCCAAAAAATTTAAGTATTGAAATTGGATCTAATACAAGTATACAATTCACTCAAGATAATAGCAAATATAGTGGTAATATAACTATTCCAGATACAGTCAATACTATTTATTTTAATGAGAATTCATATGTCCCTATAAAACAAGGTAATAATACAAAATTAAATTACATATTTAATGGAAATAATACATTAAAACTAAATAACGATAAAATTGAATTAGATACTATTCAAGTTGGCATAAATGAAGAATCAAGAACGACTGTTAAATTAGAAAATAGTAGTGATACTGAATTAAATCTTTTTTCTAAATTAATAGTACCTAAAAATAGTAAACTTACACTAAAAGGAATAACATTACAAATATAAATTATTATAGTAAAGTATCATTCAGGTACTTTACTTTTATATTACTTTCACATATATAGTACATTTGCAGTAGATGAGTTTTTTTTATTATTTCTTAAAATTTAAAATACTTTACTTTTACTAAACACTATTTAATTTTGTCTATGATTACACGTAATAATTTAAATAAAATGCATGTGTGTTATTACTATTTTTTTACGCAATTATATGTTATTAAGATAACAATATAGAATATCATCATAATACTACACTAATATATTTATATTATATCTTATATTGTTCTTTCCTCTACTAATATATTTAATTTTTTAAATAAAATACTAATTTTTATAATGAGAAGTTTAGAATGTTTAAAAAAAATGGTTAATAGAATTTATTATAGAATATTTTTATTATAGTAATAGGCAATAAGTCGTTATCATAATTTCTGTTTTATTTGATGTTTTAAGAATATGTTGTTGTGATATATAATACATTCTGTCTATTCTTTAATAATCTGTAAATCCTAAGCCTGAAATATATTATATTATAGTTATGTATATATATAATATTGGTAGTAAATGAATACTCAACAATATGCTAAGCAAAATAAATCTTTTAGATATTGGCGGAACAGAACTTTCTATTCTATAATGATAGGCTATGCTGCTTTTTATTTAGTTAGACAAAATTTTTCAGTAGCAGTTCCATCTATTTGTAATGAATTGAATATTAATAAGATAGAAATAGGACTAGTAATGTCTATTGGCGGATTGGTCTATGGACTAGGTAAATTTCTATTTGGATTAATAGGAGATAAATATAGTGCTAGATACGTGATGGCTATAGGCTTAGCATTATCAGGTATTATGAATTTATTACTCGGTATTAGTTCAATATTACCTCTTATTGTTATATATTATTCATTAAATCAGTGTTTTCAATCTATGGGTAATCCCCCATGTATGAAACTATTAGCTAATTGGTTTGGTAAAACAGAGTTCGCTACCAGAAGCGCTATTTGGAACATATCAGTACATGTTGGTAATTCACTAGCTTTAAGTATGTCTCCAATAATACTGAATCATTATGGCTGGAGATATATATTTTATATTCCCGGAATTTTTTGTATATTATTATCTATATTTATCTTTAATAGATTAAGAGATACTCCAGCATCTTTGGGCTTTCCATCAGTAGCTGAAATAGAAGGTGAAATACAAGAAAAGAAAGAGAAAATAAAATTATCATTTAAGGAGTTAACTAAATCAGTATTTTTAAATAAATACATATGGTATATATCATTAGCTAATTTATTTATATACATTAACAGAATGACATTTTTGAATTGGGGACCAACTTTATTACAAGAATCAAGAGGCATCTCAATATTAGATAATAAATTTAAATTAATAATGGTACTATTTGATTTTTCAGGGATGATAGGATCATTAATTGCAGGTTATTTATCTGATAAGGTATTTAATGGCAAAAGAATACCAGTAGCTATAATATATACTACATTGACTGCAATAATTATGTATATATTTAAAATAATTTCCAGTACATCGCTAGTATTAAACTCTATCATCATTATATTTATAGGATTCCTATTAACTGCCCCAATAGTATTAATTAATACAGCCGCAGCTGATTTTTCATCAAAGGAGACTGTTGCTTCAGCTACAGGTTTAACTGGAACCTTTGGCTATATAGGAACAGCTATAGCAGGCCTTGGTAATGGATACTTAGTAGAACATTACGGATGGAATTCTGTATTAATGTTTGCATCAATATCTGCAATATTTAGTACTATATTATTTGCATTATTATTGAAGAAGAAAAAATAATAATAGTAAATATAGATACTATAATATTATTATAGGTATGTGGTAATAATACTATTATTTCAGTAAAAACTTTATTGCTATTAGTTTCTTTCATAAAAAATATTAAAGTATATATAAAACAAAGAAGAAAGAATAATTAATAAATGGTTGTTACAAACAACAAATACTTAAAAATGACTAGAAATAATAGTAAAAAAGACTAAAGTAAATGAAACATACAAGTGATATTTAGTATAAAATTTTGCTACAAATCAATTACTAACTGATATGCTAAATATTAATTTTATTGAATATTTACATTATCTAAAAATAGTAAATTTTTACATCACACTGGTAAATAATTAATACTTAATGTGATGTAATATCTTACACTATATTATCGGAAAAATCAAACAGTTCCAAGATTTTTATCAATTCTGCATATTTCTCTTTCCTTCATATTATCATCATTATAAATGATCATCATATATTGCATCCATAAGTGGAGCATTGTTAAAGTATGTATTTTGCGTTGTCCTTTGAACAAGTGGAACGAACTTTAGTTTAGGACAAACATCTGTTAATTTATCATATATATTTCTCAAAATATTAGATAATGTGTTTAACAACATAATTTGTTCATTGTTTAGTAACACATTACTACTTTTCCATAAAATATAAGGTAGTAAAGTTAAGTTAGTAATGGTATCGCTTATAGTGATAAATATTGTTGGATTATTTTCTGGAGAATTTGGTTGTAAGTATTTTTTTATCTCTTCTATTGTTACCAGCATCTGTTTGTACCATGAACAATTGTGATATGTTTTGAAAGATAGAGCTATATCATTTTTTATCATACTTAGTTGAGTAAGACCATACTCTTGTAATGCTTCATATTTTTTTTTACTGCAGTCTTGGTTATCATTGGCATCTTCGTTTATTATATTTTGATATGAATTGTGTTCCATACTGTAGCAATTACTGTTATTAATAAATAATAATACACTGCTACATATTATTAATAATGATTTCAAAGATTTTATATTCATCTTTTTATACTAAAATATATCCTATCAATTTTATTATTACATGTAAAAGTAAATAAATAGTTAATAATAATTTATTAATTCAAATTAGTAATGTGATTAAATATAAATCAATACATATCAAGGATTTGAGTGATCGATTTCGTTCTAATTTTATGTAAATTATAAATAAATTTTATGGGAGTATTTTATATTTGTTAATATATACAACAATTTGTAAACATATAATTAAGAGTTATATATTTTGTAGTTGTACTATAAGAATTAGCAACTGCATAATTATAATATACTATTGAGAATAAAATGTCAAATAATGTAAGAAAGAAATGGAAACAAAACGAAATAGATTTGCTTAAAAAAGAGTTTAACAAAGGTACTAAAATAAAAATAATTGCTGCAATGCTAGGTAAAACTGAAACCGCTGTGAATAAATTTTTAACTAGATGTGGTATAAGACCTACCCGAAGTAATAAAAATATTACAGCACACTTAATTAACACAAATTTACATAATAAATACATGTGTAACAGTCACAGTAACACACCAATATATTCAAAATCACTAGTACCTAATACCAATTTACAACAATTTACCAATACAATTAATAATAACAATTTAGTTAATAATAGTTCCAATATAAAAAAACGCCGCTATAATAGTACTAATCTAAGGTGGACTATTCTATTAAATGATATTGTAGATTTCAAAGAAGTTATAAATTATTTAAAATCAAAAAATTATAAAATTTCTAATACAGTTCATAAAGATATAAAATTACTTTACCCAAATAGTGAATATATATTAAATGGCCATCCAGTATCTAAAACTAAATTACTAATATTGGCAAATAAATTAAGAAAAGAAGAAAATAAAGATTTATTTAGATTAGAACCAATAATTTAATTTTTGTTTACAAATTGTATTAATATATATACATATAATAAATCTTAATGTTGTTATAAATTTAATAAATTACTATTTTATTATAGAAAATTATATAGAATTAAAACCTCATATTAATTAATATTAAAAGTAATTTGTTATTAATGATTTTTAAATTAAGATTTAGAAATTTTAAATACTACTATATTATATGTTTTGATAGTATTAGATACATATGATTACTTGTTTATAAATTATTTATTATTAGCGCTTCAAAAAATTTTTATAGAGTAAAAAATGTTAAAATAATAGTGTCAGATGTTATATAATTACTAAAAACTCAATTGAAATCCAGATTTATATTAATTAACATTCTATTTGTATTTATATTAATAAATAATTCAGTGAATAGTAATGATAGTTTTATACAAAAAATATCTAAAAAGTTTTCAAAGAAAAATAAAGAAAATAATAAGGAAAAGAAGAAGAAACCTAAGATATTAACTATAGTAGGAGTTGATAACAAGGCAGTATTAAATGCTATAGATAATCAATTAACAGTAGATATTGTTAATCCTACTGCTGCCGAAAGAAAATTTTGGATTGATTATAATATAAATGAAATATATAAAATATTATATTCTTACGGATACTTCGATGCTAAAGTTGAACCATTTAATGGTAAAACAATAAAGAAATTTAAAATAACTTTAAATAAAAGATATAAATTAAAAGAAATAATATTTAATTATACTTGTAATGGAGATTATAAGAAGTCCTTTACATTAAAAAAAATTTTTAACTTAATGGATATTAAACCCAATTCTTATTTTAATACTCAAATATTATCTTCAGGTATTAGTAATGTGAAAGATTATTATAAGAGACGAGGATTTGCTTTCGTTAGTATAGAAAAACCTGAAATTGAAATAGATTCAAAGAATAAAACAGTAAAAGCTATATATACTATTAATTTAGGTCCTAAAACTATTATTAATAATACAATAATAAATATTACATCTAAAAAATCTCCTAAATTATTGGAATCCTTTATTAGAAATAGAATTAATTGGGAAAAAAATGATATCTATAATATAGATACTTTTAGTAACTTTAAAGAAGATTTAGTTAAATATGATTTATTTTCAACTATTGATATAAATATTGACGATTATTGTAATAATATTAAACATAATGATAGCGATGACAAAAACAATATATGTCTGGATAACGAACCATGCGACAGTAAGCATTATTTAAACAATATTCACACAAATCATTCGGATATTAACAACAGTGTTCAGTCTGATATTATAGTAGATATTAAAGAAGCTCCATTAAGAGAAAAATTAGCTGGTATAAATTTCAATACTACTGATTTATTTGGAGTTGTATTAGGCTGGAAACATCACAATATAGATGGAAAAGCTTCTAATATAGCTCTACAATGTAGTCTAGACAAAAATGCTCCTAAAATTGAATTTAAACATAATACATATGACATATTCCTACCTAGACAATGTTTATCTTCTCAAATATTCGGAGAAAGAGAAAAGAATACATCTTATGAAACTAAGAAATTCGGAATTGAAAGTATATTATGGCAAACGATAACTAGGTATTTAGAAATAGGGATAGGAGCTAATTGGGAACTTTCAAGTACTATAGATAAGGTTTCTGACACGAAAAATAAACAAAGTAAATATATACACACAGTTGGTATACCGATAAATATAAAATTTGATAATACTAATAATAATTTAGATCCTCAGAATGGTTGTAGATTAGACGTAAAATTTACTCCGTCTTTCTTAAATAAATCCAACTATAATTCAGTATTGGGTAAATTTTCTACTTATATTGGATTTAAACCCAAGGATGCAATAAACAATAATTTAGTATTAGCATTTTATGCTAAATATGGAACCATTTTAAATAACAACAATTTAACTATACCTATAAGTAAATTATTTTTCTCAGGAGGAGTTGATTCAATTAGAGGCTACGGTAATAAAAAAGTAGGACCACTGGATGAAACCACTAAAAAGCCTACAGGAGGTAATTCAATATTTGAATTCGGAATAGAACCAAGGTTTAGACTAAATAATAATATGTGTTTAACAGCTTTTATTGAAGCTGGAAAAGTATTCGATAGAGCCAATGATAAAAGCTTATTGAAAGACTTAATGTATGGCTATGGAGTTGGTTTAGTATATTATACTCCAATAGCTCCAATACGTATTAACATAGCATTTCCTACAAAAAGACGTAAGAATAATAAAAATAAATATATAGATTCATGGTTTCAAATCTATATCAGTGTAGGACAAGCATTTTAGTTATATTTTATAAAGCATTAATGAATAATACATTAGAGAAAATTGGACAGTATATAAAATACTGTTCAAATCTATATCAGTGCAGATCCTGCTTGGAATACTGACTTATAATTGATTGCTATACTATATATTATGTTGATACCAAGTAACAGTATTTATAAAACGTACTGGTTCTGTATTCCATAAAAAGTATTATTACAACTATATAATCACCGCCATGTATATGTCATCGTAGTAATAGTATATTACAGTGGAATTGTCAGTAGATAAAATATACAACAATGTATTAATGAATAATATACTAATAAAAGTATAATATTATATGTAGTACAAGAATTTGTCAAATATATTATATATATAACATAAATATTGTTAATGATATTTTGACTAAAATAGTATTAGAATAAAATTGCGAGGTTTTAAAAAAGTAAAATTATGAATAATACAGTCAATGTAAGAAGGATTATAGTTTGTTTACTAATGCTAGTAAATACAAATTTTAGTTATAGTTCTGATACTGACAATAATTTTGATCCTCTTAATCCTTATATGCAACTGCACACAAATATAATAAATGATTTAGAACAATATAATGCTTTTTTCCAGAATACATTGACTAGACTTCATACTATTGAAAATAGTACACCAAATATATTTGACAATAATGATGAAGTTAAAAATAATATGTTAAAAGTAATACAACGTATTAGATATTATATAAATTTAACAATAAAGAATGGAGATGATAAATCAAGTTTCTTAACATGGAACTCATTGTCTACTCGACGCTTTACTACTATAAAAAATCAAAATCAATTATCTGTATTACAAGAACAAAAACTTGATGAATTAATAAATATTTGTAATGAAATGAACAAAAAAATTAACACATGATGATGATGAGACTGACAAACAAGAATAACATTCTATGAGGTTTCTAATAGTGTTAACAATGCAGAATCTATTAATTAATTATAATACTGTCTGATTTTGCGTTGTGAATTGGACAGTATTTAACATGTTGCCTTTATTTACTCAAACCTAGAACAATTTGTGCAAAATCCATAAAACTTGAGTAAACTGACATGTGAATAAACAAAAAAAATGGCTGGGGAACCAAGATTCGAACTTAGATTAACGGATCCAAAGACCGTTGTCCTACCATTAGACGATTCCCCAACCTCAATTATATACTAACATATATAATGACTTCAGTCAATAGGTTTGATAATAAAATTTTTCGTTCATAGCGATTTTTAGTTATGTTGATTAATATTTCGTATTATTGGGCTAAAACTGTACAGTTATTGATAATAAATATCTAAGCTTTTCTAATTAATAATTTATAAACTGCATAATTATATTAATACATGCATGTACCTCCAAAGTATATGCAATAAATCTATTTGGTATATAATACATAATAATGTGCAACCAAATGTATACGGCATGGTATAATATAATGTTATTATTGGCAAAATATACTGTGATCTGCTTCTTTTTCAAATCAACAAAAAATTTTCATAAAGCTAATCTACAAGAGATTGTCACACATGCAAATTTAACAATTTACATCACTGCCAATCACAAAGCGATTGTCATAAACGCAAATCTAACGATTTTCATCACTGCCAGTCACAAAGCGATTGTCATGCCTGCAAATCTAACGATTTTTATCATTCATAAATATTAAATACAAATTTGTATAGATAATAATTAAAATACAACAGGATTATACAAAGATTTACTATCAAATTAATTATAGTTGATATTTTACTGGTATATTAGTAATATAATAAAACTATTAAGCATAAAAATTTTGGTAATATTAAAACAAATATAAATAAGTTTTGATTAATATAATGCTTAAACTTAAAATTAATTATGTGAAATTCCAATTAGTGTATATACGAACATACATCATTTTATATTAAGAAATTATTAATAATTTTACTCATAAAATGAATAAAAGCATAAGAATAGAGCATAATAATGAATAAACTAAGTAAATTAATAAGTTTATTGATTCTAATTAATACTTGTTGTCTGCAGACAAAAACTATTGTAAATCCAGATAATATTAGTCTTTCTGATATAATGAAAGATTATTTAACAAGTAGTAAAAATAAACAATTTAATAATAATTTTACTAAT
Organism: uncultured Holosporaceae bacterium; assembly: GCA_946408175.1. GTDB lineage: Bacteria > Pseudomonadota > Alphaproteobacteria > RUG11792 > RUG11792 > RUG11792. The sequence continues at coordinate 13,902 of CAMJRB010000011.1, read as the reverse complement.
TGCAATTTATTTACTGATGCCATTAAGAATTCTTGGAATAATAAATTAAATAATAATACTAGCGAAAAAAGTAATAATTTTTTTGAATATTTTAAAGATTTTCTAAATATAAAAAAAGATGAACACTTTATTATATTAAATAATAACACAGTAAATAATTCGTATAGTTTTGATAATGCTTTTAAGATAGCTGCTCCAGCTGTTGTTTCAGTATTCGCTACTAATAAGGAAAATAAAGAAGAAATAACTAAGGATATTGATAGTTATTTCAATGGTAATACTAAACAAGATGGATTACATACTGGTTCCGGATTTTGTGTCAAAGTGCAAAATAATAAATTATACATAGCTACAAGTTGTAATATACTACAAAATGCTAAATATGTATCTGTAATATTAGGAAGTAATAAAATGAATAATCCTAATATAGTTAATGCTAGAATACATGGAACTGATACTGATAACAATATAGCAGTATTGGAAATTGATATTAATGATTTACCTAAAGAATCTGGTATTAATATAAATCAATTGCAAATAAATTGGAGTAGTATAGATAATTTAAATAATCAAAATCAAGTATATGCTATTGGTAATATATTTGGAATAATTAAATCTCTATCTAGTGGTGTTATTTTAAGTAAAACTAATGAAACTTCCATTAAAATGCATAATAATGATAATTCAACAAGAAGTGCAATAAAATACAATGTAGCAATTAATAGCAGCTATGTAGGAGGTATATTAGTTACTCCGGATGGCAAAGTAATAGGAATAATAAATAATATTACTGATGATAATGGTATTGGAGTAGCATTATCTTCTGATACTGCAAGAAGTATAATAGATTCTTTAATAGACAATAGTCAAAATTCAAATGGATGGATAGGAATTGAAACGCAAGTATTATCAGTTGAAGATGCAAAAAATCTAGGGGTAGTACCTCCTGAGCTGCAAAATAAAACAGCTAATCAGAGATTACTGGGAACAATGGTATCTTCTGTACAACAAAATAGTCCAGCTGATAGAAAAGGAATAAAACCAGGAGATATAATAATAATGGTAAATAATGTTATAATAGATGAAAATAATTCTTTAGATAAAGCTATAAGCGATTGTGGAATAGGGAATAATTCTACATTTTCAATATTAAGGAAAAACCTTCAAACTAATAATATGGACCAAATAAATTTCGATATAAGAATAGAAAATTATAACAATCTAGGAGGTAATGATATTAAAGAATTAGGTATTGATATTAAGGAAGAAAGCATAGATGGTAAAACTCAAGTATTAATTACTAAAGTAATAAATAATAATTCGAAATTATCATTTCAGGCAGGCGATGTAATAATTAGTGCTAACTCGAGTAATATTAATAACTCTAGACAATTGAAAGATATAGTAGAGAATTTTTATAGAAATAATCCTAATAATGAAATGACATTTCTAGTAAATAGGAAAGATGCAAATGGAAGAGATTGTATAATAAAAATATCGCATAAAAGAATAGATAGCAGTATTAATTATTAATATATAGTTATTTAAAGTATTGTCGATGGATTATATTACATTTACAATACTTTGCTGCATTTTTTTATTGTTTATATAATTTATATTACTGACTATGTTGTAATTTTGTTCATAATGTTCATATTAGTATTTTATTATTAAATTTTGACAAATATGCAAACTATACATTTTCATATTAGTATTCTATTATTAAATCTTGGCAAATATGCAAACTATACATTTTATTACTTAATAATTGAGTGAAAATGGCTTGTGAATAAATTTGAAATATTGTATGTACAATTTTAATTATTACTCTGATTCTGTAATTAAAAATATAATATATTAGTAGAAAATTCATTTATTATATTAAAATAAAACTTTTTACTAAAAATATTTTACATATAAAACTATATTATAAATTATTTACATTTTATATTAAACAACATTATATTAATATGAAATAATGTGATAACTAAACCAATTACATTATAAATTTAATATTTTAAGTTATTTTTTTATTCAAAATTTTGAATATAATCTAATACTTATTTATTTGTTCTATGTATTTTTGACTATTTTGATTACAAGTAATATAATTTAACTATAGTCTAATCATTATAATTATATGTTTAAAAGTGGTATATTAAGTAATATACTAATATGTTTAATAAAGCTGTATAAATTAGTATTTGCTATGAAAAAACCATGTTGTAGATTTATTCCATCTTGTTCTACTTACGCTATAGAAGCAATACAAAAGTATGGTGCATTACGTGGTATTTATCTTATAATAAAGAGGATTTTAAAATGTCGTCCTGGTAAATATTTCGGATATGACCCAGTGCAATAAATATGATGGTTTTTTGGATTAAAATAATGTATAAAAATATAATATGCTAAGTAATACATTAATCAACAAATCTTTTGATATATATTATGGATATGAATTGTTCCACGGCTATATATTATTCAGTATAACAGTAGTTAAGTAAGAGAAATTTTTAAATATTAAATTATGGAGATATATAAAATGCCTTTAAATCTATGTATAATGCACAATAAATATAAAAATATTATGGAGTAGGAAATGTCTTTACAAAATGATAATAATAGGAATGTAATAATTGCTGTTTTAGCATTTTTTATTATAACTTTTTCAGTTGATTATTTTATTAATGATAATAATAAGATAAATAATACTGAACAACAGCAAGTCGCTAAAGTAGAAAATAATAATAAAACTAAGAAAGAAGACACTAATAAAAAACAATTAACAGTTGAAGAAGCACTTTTACAAACTCCTCGAGCTAGTATTGCTAATAATAAAATAAAAGGATCTATTAATCTACAAGGTGGAATAATAGATAATATAACATTAAATGATTATAAGGAAACAATAGATAAAAATAGTAAAAATGTTTCTATACTAACCCCTAAAGGTAGTAATTCAGAATACTATTTATCGATAAACTATAAGGATATAACTAACAATGAGATTATATCCGACAATACTGTTTGGAATCCTCAAGATGAAAATAAGTCAAATGAAACTAAAATAAAAACAAGCAATAATAATTTAGAAATAGAAAGAACAGTAACACTAGATGATAAATATCTAATTACTGTAAAAGATAAAATAACTAATAAATCTGATAGGCCTATCAATATTATTAGATCAAGCAGTATATTAAGGAGCAAACCGCAATTATATAATTATGCAGTTGTACATGAAGGTTTGGTTGTAAATACAAACAATAAAGTCAAAGAAATAAAATATGAGAAATTTAAGAATAATGAAACATTACATAATTGCGAATGGTTTGGTATTACTGATGCTTATTGGTTGTGTGCAATTATTAATAATACCAAGAATACTAATATCGAATATAATAAAAAATCAGAAGATACATATAGTATACAATCAAATAGTACTTATACAATAAGTATTGATAAAGGAAATACTACTGAAGTATATTATAATATATTCGTAGGACCCAAAGATATTACTTTGTTAAATGAATATAAAAATAGATTGAAAATAGACAAATTTGAAATGTCTATAGATTTCGGTTGGTTCTTCTTTATTACTAAGCCATTAACTCAACTAGTTGGAGTATTAGGTAATTGGTTTAGTAATATGGGATTTGTAATACTATTATTAACTATATTGTTACGATTATTAACTTATCCATTAATGAAAAAATCATTTGTATCAATGGCTAAACTGAGGAAAATACAGCCTAGAATAACACAGTTACAAAAAACTTATGCTAATGATAAATTGAGATTAAATCAGGAATTACTATTAATATACAGAAAAGAAAATATATCTCCATTGTCTGGATGTTTACCAATGCTATTACAAGCTCCAATTTTCTTCTGTTTGTATAAAGTTTTCTTTTTAACTATGTCAATGAGACATGCTCCGTTATTCGGCTGGGTTAAAGATTTATCAGCTCCTGATACTTGTTACTTATTTTCATTATTTGGATTAATAGATTGGACTCCTCCTAGCTTTTTACAAATAGGCTTATGGCCATTAATAATGGGAGCTACAATGTTAATACAACAAAAAATGACTTCAACTACAAGTAGTAATAGTCAAGATAAAACTCCTGAACAAAAAGCTCAAGAGAAAATGATGTTATTTATGCCTATATTTTTTACTTTCATATGTGCTTCTTTCCCTGTAAGTATAATTGTATATTGGACTATTAGTAATATTATAGGTATAATACAACAGAAATATGTTAATGATAAAATTGCAAAAGAAATTAAATAATAATGTAAATTAAAAATTTTGAAAAGAACACTATAATCGGATAGTAGTGATTAAAATAGTGGCGTAAATATTAATTTAATATAGTATTATTTATGGACAATATACATAATATATATTTAATCTGTGAACAAATACAAAATGTAATAGTAGCCAGAGCAGATATAATAGAAAATGTGTCTGCTTTATTTCATTGTAATGTATTTATATATACTGAACAACAGATAGATATAAGTAAAATCCTCAATCAAAGAGCAACTTTATGTATACAAGCACATGAAACTATTAATAGATACTTTTCTGGCATTATAGAATATGCTTCTTTTGAAAATGTTCCTAATATAAATTCTAATAAAGTAGAGAATCTTCTATATATAAGAATAGTACCTACTATTACTAGAATGAATTATATTACTAAATATAAAATATACCATAATAAAAATATAAAAGATATTATAGATAGTACTTTAAGAGATGATAAAATAATAAACTATAAATTTATTATAAATGGCAATAAATTACAAGAATTATGTACTCAATATGGAGAGAGTGATTTACACTTTATTTCAAGATTAATGGAAGAAAATGGTATGTTCTATTATTTTGAACATAGTAAAGAGAATGATAATTTAATAATAACTAATAATAATTTATCAGCTAATAAACTAAATGTAAATTTAGAATTAATAAAAGCTAAACACCAATTAATAGATAATGAAAATGGATTAATTAATCTTTCAATGACGCAAGAATTAGGATATAAAAGCGTTAGATTAAAATCATATAACTTATATTATGCAAGTGTTATCAATAGTATAGCTAAAGAAGAGCAAAGTAATTGGAAAATAGGAAGTGATAATTATTATGAAAATTTATATTTAACTAATGATGATGGAAGCAATATAGCCAAGGTAATTATTGATACTTATAATAGTCAAACTATAAAAGTAACTGGCAGTAGTTATAACACTGAAATATATCCCGGTTCAATAATAACACTAAGTGGATCTACTACTGATACCCATAATGGTGATTTCTTTTTATTGTCAGTAAAACATACTATTAATCAAATGTTTATTATTAATAAAACTTTCAATAAAGAAAATGATATTCCAATATATAAGAATTCATTTGAAGCAATTCCAAAAGATGTTAATTTTAAAACAAAAAATATTCATAAGAAAAATAAAATATACGGGTGTCAAACGGCAACAGTAATAGGACCAGAGGGAGAAGAAGTATATGTAGACAAAGATTGTAGAGTAAAAGTTAAATTTCATTGGTCTGAATTAGAAGATGAATCATGTTGGATTAGAGTTGTCCATTCACTGGCTGGTAGAGGATTTGGTTCTATAGTAATTCCAAGAATAGGAATGGAAGTATTAGTAGAATACATAAATGGTGATCCAGACCAACCAATAATTACTGGATGTTTGTATAATGGATTAAATAAACCGCCTAGTCATTACGTTACTAAAGGTACTATATCAACTTTCTATTCAAATAGTATAAAATCTAAGGGCTATAATGAAATAAGAATAAATGATGCTGGAAAAGAAGAAGAAATATATATTCATGCTCAGAAGGATTTTAATAAAGTAATAGAGAATAATTTAAATGAAACAGTAAATAAGGGCTCTAGAACAATAATACTAGAGAGTAAAAATGGCACTGTTAATAACAATTTAACTATAAAACATGGAGATAATAATATAACTATTGAAGAGGGTAAATACATAATAAAATTAGATAATGGAAATCAAACAATAGAATTATCTAAAGATGGCTTAACAGTAGATATTAAAGGAGATATAAATATAACAGCCTCTAAAGATATTAATATAAAATCGAGAAACTTAAATATATACAACGATAATACTAAACTAGAATCTTCATCAATAGCAATAAAATCTTCTAGTTATAGTAATAATACTAATAGTTATAAAGTAGATTCAACTACAGTTAAAATAGCATCTACTGTTACTGAAATAAAAGGCTCAGCGACTGTAAAAATCAATGCTGGAATAATAAAACTTAATTAAAATTATTATATTTTTTTATGATATATAATAATACATCTGAATTATAATATATTATATAAAAATGTTATGGAATGTAATAAGAAGAGCTTTATATAAATATATCATATACAGCATATATTCTTAGTTTATATAAAAGACACAAATAATGCATTAATTAATAGAAAATAAATAGATATTATGTATAAAATACTTATAAATTTACAAGATAATGTCCTAAAATTGTTCTATTATCTTATTACAATCTTTGTTATCATATAAGTGTACTAATAAAGAGTTAATTTAGTACTAATTTTACATATGGCATTAATGGTTACTATATAAAAAATAATATATGGTGTAGTTGTTTGTATTCGTTATATAGAATACTAATACAATGTATTAGTGCTATTGTTTAATTTAATAAGGGGGTAGGGGTTATGTTAATAAAGAATTATATTAAAATCTTAAACATTGCTTGCACTGCATTTTTACTGCACAATAATAGTTATTGTATGGATAATAGTTTAAATGAGTCATCAAGTAGTTTTAATATTTTATCAGAATCATTAATCGATGTTAGTGCTGCACAACCAGTAAAAACTAGCATTATTAATAATAACAAGCAAAATAATATAATAAATTATCAAAACGTCGTGAAAGAAAATGGAAAATTAAAAGAACAAAATATTACATTGCAAAAAGCAATAGGAAATGATAAAAAACAACTTACTGCAGTAAATAAAACGAAAGTATTAAACAATCAATCTAAGCAATTGGAGAATCAATATGTAAATAGCAATATAGATCTTGCAGATATTCCTTATCTATTTAATATTATAAGGTCTCCTGGAAGTATTGGTATTAAAAGAATAAAATACTTATCGGATTTTATAGAAATATATTCTGTATAAAATTCAAATATGTAATATAAAATATACAATCAATATTTATTTTAATAAGGGGTTAGTGTTATGTTAATAAAAAATTATATTAAAATTTTAAATATAGTTTATTCACTAGTTGTTATTAGTAATAATTGTTATGCTTCATCGCAAATAAATGATGAAATAAAGACTGAACAAAATCAAGTAATAAATATTAATGAGAATGATAAGCATACATTTGTAACAGTAGATAGTAATTCTGCACCACAACCAAGTAATATTCCAATTAACCAAATTAATACAGAATATACTAATGATCTAAATACTGTAAAACAAGAAAATGAGAAATTAAAAACAACAGTAGAGTTATTGAGGCAAGAGTTGAAACAACTGCAACTTAATTATGCTATAGAAATAACTAGTAAAAAAATTAGGTCGGACTTAAAAACAATATATCAAAATCCAGTCCAGGTACCGAATAGTTCTTTCTTTAAAGCAACAAAAATAAACAATAATTCATACGAATTTAAAGAAAATATAACAAATATATTGAATTGTTTTAAACCTAATTTTCCATTACAAAAATCTGCGAATTATTACAATCAGGTGTATTACAGTAATCCAAATACTAATGCATTCGATACTTTAATTAGCTCATTACAAGGTAAAAATCAAGAAATTGAGAATATATATAAGAACAGTGATAATATTTGTAATTGGATTTATTATCAACAACAACAATTTTTTGCAAGTCTAGACAAGAAAATTAAAGAAATGGAACAATTTGAACAATATTTAAATTTATTACTTGATAAATTACCAGCTTGGGATCCTAAGAATACAAACATTAGACAAAAAATAGAACTATTAATTAATAATGATTGTAAACCAATTAGGCAACAACTTGTTGATTATAAATTACTACAACATAGTGCAAATGTAGCCGATAATTTAACGAATATTGATGCATATATTGGCAAAATTAAAGATGAAATAAAAATAATAAAATATAAAATTACTGGTGATATTATCAATAATAATAACAATATAAATGAGCCTCAAACATATGAACAAATCCCGATGTATGAGATTATGAATAAATCTCTATATAATTATTTCAATAAATTAAACACTAAGTATCATGATTTATTAGAAAATGATGAATTCTTTAAGGAGGTAAAAGATGAAATTCAATATGAGAAACGTCTTGCTGAGTTTATGAAAAAAAAACATTAGCGGATGGTAAAAAATACTGTATAGGAATAGCGAGAGTAGTCGATCCTTTACAAAACAGAGACGTAATCGTAACGTCAACCTCAACAATCTATCACAAACAATATCGTCCCAAATCGAGAAAGTAGTATATGCCCCAATAATTACAAGGACGTGGAGGAAGATTAGAAAAAGAATATATCGGCTGCAATGTAAAGTATTGCAGCTTTTAATCATAATAATAAAATTCAAAAGTATAATTTAAAGTTTAAACATTCATATTACACTTTTGCACGTACAAATATAGTAACAAAAAAAATAATTACATAACCAATATTTGTGTATAGTTGGATATGTCAATACAAATAATTACTCTGTTATTATTTTGCCATGCATATTTTCAACAAAATTAATATGTGTTTTTATATTTGTGTAAACAGCATCAATATTTTTTTTTAATGTATCAAGCAGTGTTTGTGCAGCATTTTTATTTGTAGCCGACATATTTTTATCAAGTTCAATGTTTTTCTCTTCCCATGTAATACGCATTGAAAAATTAAACAATTTACGGTTTACTGCCTTTAAAAATCTTAATTGTTCGTCAGTTATATCATGTATACGCAAAAATACAGAGTTATAACCTGTAATATTCTCTTCAGTTAATTTATGTAAATCTTTAATATAATCAATAGAGTTTTTTAATGATTGAATCAAACAAATATTATTCTCTTTACTAAATTTTAAAGTATTATTAAGTAATTCCATTGTATTGTTATGACAAGTATCGAATTTTTCTTTTAATTCAGATTTATCGTAGAAAAAGCGAAAATAAAATTCATTAAAATATTTTATGAATCGAGTTTGAACTACAGAAAATAACTTCGGCTTGTAATATTCTGATATAAAATTATTTTTCTCTATCATTTTATTTACATAATCAAAGACCTCTTTGAGTGTTTCACAACCTTTGTCAAATACTGTATTAATATCTTCAACTTTATAACTTCCTTTTTCAATAACAGTTTTATATTTCAATATATTTTTAATATTATTTGCAAAAATACTAATTTCATTTGCCAAAAAATTAAAAAATTCTTTATTATTCACAATGTTAATTGCTTCAGCTCTTTTATTATTTACACTATTATTTGATCCATTATTGTATTTCTCATCTAATGATTTAAAATAATTATCAAATATATTAATAATATCATTGCAATAGTCAATACGCCAGAATGCTTTCATTGTATTAAAAAAGTCATTATTCTTGAGAATATTATAAATATCGTCTACTAATACACTAAAATTATAACCAAGTGATGAAGCTTGAACGCAATTTTGTTTTAATTTATGATTCAAAGTGGCTGCATCAACAATGCATTCAGTTTTTTCTATTTTTTTATTAAAGAAAGTATCGAATAGTATATTATTTGAGTATTCTATTAATTGAGAACTGGTTGCAAGAGATGAAGTTTTAGAAACATCAGAGCATTCTGCATAATTTAAAGCACAAAATATAGGTCCAATTACTGCTATTACTTTTAGTAATTTCATAAAATTAACCAATTAACTAAATCTTTACTATTTATAGTATAAAATAAATTGTTAAAAAATTACAACTGTTGTTTCAACATTATTGAAATAATTTGTATATTGTATTAATGGTAGGAGTATTATAATTCAAAATACACCATAAAATAAATGATAATATAAAAGTAAATTTTTTATATTTATTATTAATAGAAGATAAAAAACATATTAATGAATATATAGTTACTAAACTACACAAATGATATCCTAGAAGTTGTTCATCTAACAATGCACAAATTATAATAGTTACTATTGAGATAGTAAATTTATTTAATATTAAGTATGCGAAAACAATACTATTAAGTGGTAATAAAAATGGTTTAAAAAGTTGTTGTAAATAATAATTAAATAAACAACAAAATACTAAGAGTATAAAAATCACTAATTCATTAGTATATACCTTGAGATTTCTGTACATGTAGTATTATCTGTATAATCATTAATAAGTGGTTAACCTGTATAGTTTACCATCTTAATCATAAATAATATTTTTTGTTCAATATATTAGTCTATAGTATATTGTATCTAATAATTATTATGGGCTATAATAATGCTTCATGTTGTTCTCAGCATGCTGTTATAATATTATTAGATAATATATATAATATATTTTTATGAATAAAAAAATTTTTATCACTACTCCAATATACTACGTTAATGCTAAGCCTCATATTGGTCATGCTTATACTACTGTTGTTTGTGATGTTTATGCTAGATTTTGTAGAATGATGGGATACGATGTTAAGTTTTCTACTGGTACTGATGAGCATGGCAAGAAAATTGAACAAAGTGCTTTGAAATTAAATAAAAAACCTGAAGAGTTTGTTGATGAAATATCTCAATTATTTAGGAATTTATTACCTGTATTAAATATTTCTAATGATGATTTCATAAGAACTACTGAACCTAGACATATAGAGACTGTCCAGCATTTTTGGAATAAATTAAAGGATAATGGTTATATATACTTAGGAGAATATAAAGGTTGGTATGATATAAGAAATGAGGCTTATTTCGATGAAAATGAATTAATAGATGGTAAATCTCCATTAGGAGGAGAAGTGACTTATATGGTAGAACCTTGTTATTTCTTTAAATTATCAGCTTTTGAAGACAAACTATTGAAGTTTTATGAAGAAAATCCTGACTTTATATTTCCAATTACTAGAAGAAATGAAATAATTAGTTTTGTAAAACAAGGACTACAAGATTTGTCTATTTCTAGAACGACGTTTTCATGGGGAATTCCAGTTCCTAATGATCCTAAACATGTAGTTTATGTATGGCTTGATGCCTTAACTAATTACTTGACAGTCAACGGATATCCACATAATGAAGATCAAAATAATGATAAATATTGGCATAGTGCATTACACTTCGTAGGCAAGGAAATAGTAAGATTTCATGCATTATATTGGCCTGCTTTTTTAATGGCAGTTGGTATTAATCCTCCCAAGCAAATAATATCTCATGGATGGTGGCTAAGTGAAGGAGAGAAAATGTCAAAATCTCTAGGTAATGTTCAAGATCCAGTTAAGTATTGTAATTTATTTGGTTCAGATGCTTTGAGGTATTATTTACTGAGAGAATTGCCTTTCGGAGATGATGGTAATTTTTCATTAAGTAATTTTATAAATCGATATAATTCAGTATTAGCCAATAGTTACGGTAATTTGTGTAATAGAGTAATAAGTTTTATAAGTAAATATTGTAATAATACTATAAGCAAACCAGCTCAAAAAAAGGAAGATGATATTAGTTTTGATAATAAAGTAAAAGAATATATTAATGAAAGTTTTGATAATATAAAAAGTTATGCATTCCATAAATACTTAGAAAAATTAGAAAATGCTTGTACTTTAGCTAATCAATATTTAGATAATCAAAAGCCTTGGATACTAAGAAATTCAGATACTAAAAGAATGGAAGATGTTTTATATATAACTCTAGAGCAGATATATAATATTACTAAAGCTTTGTATCCAGTAATACCAATATCCGCTGAGAAATTATTTAAATCTATAGGTATTGAAATAAATATGGAAAGCCTAGACATTAATGAAAAGTTAAATGTAAATACTCATGAAAAATTACAAAACATTGATATTTTAAATATAAATAAACAGTTGCCAGATACAATAAACATTCAAATTCCAGAAGTGCTATTTCCAAGAATTGATAATAAAGACATAAGTAAATTTGACGTATATGCTAGTAATTAAATGAAATAAAATACACTACAGTATCGTGTAGTGTACTACTGGTTTAAATTAGTATATATTATATCTTATTTTGTTTTTAAGCTTTACTATCCGAGTGCATTTTTCTGGAAAAAGAGATAAGTTACCTAATACATGTTTTATTACAACATTTGACTTCACTTCTTCATTATTGTTTAACTCATTAGTTAAAAAGTTGAATAATGGGTATGTAATAAGATCTATTTTATTAACAAAATTATTTATATGACTATTGAGAATATCATATAATTCTGAATAATTCTTTGGCATATTATTAATTACATCCATTGTAATATTTTGTATAGTTTGTACTAGTTTTCTGGATATATTATTAACAAAGTACTGCAATAATTGAGAACAAGTAATTTTATTCTCTTTATTCTCTTCATTATTTTCCTTATCTTCCTTTTTGAATAATTTAAATAAATCCTTATATTCATCTTTATTTAGGTACTTCAAATCATTCTTAGAATATTTTATATTATTTAACTTAAAATTATCTATACTTTCATCATCGCCATAATTGTTTAATAATGATTGTGTATCACATTGCCTAAGCATTGAAGTTAGAGATCCATAAACTGCTTGAAAACAGTGAAAAATATCAAAACATGCTTTTTTGGCATCTGTGTAATATTCTTGTGTACTATATTGCTTAAACGGTTCACTAGTGTTATCAAAAATTGTTTTATATAAATCGATAATAATATCATCTATTAATTCCGGATCGAAGTCTTGATCTTCATCTGATAAATATTTGTTAAAATCATTTTGACACTTTAATTTAAATGATATCAAATCTTTGTGATAATTCACCCAACAAATCATGTTTTGTTTTATATATTCTAATTTTGAAATATTATTGGTAAATTGGTTTTGCAACGCATCAATATATTCATTATATTGCTTTTCTTCAGCACATTCATTAACATACTTACCAGCAGCATTTAAGAATGAATATAAATCATTATATAATGATGAAATATTATCAAGTATATTAAAGTAATATTCATCATTTTTCTTTGTATCAATAAATCCTCGTATATTATTAATATAATAGGATTTTATGTAATTAGTTTTATTTTTAATATAGTTCCAAAGCTGTATAAGAGTAATAGTGTCCTCTTCATTTTGTTTGGTTATTGGTATCATTTTTGGTCTTTTAAAAGTAATACTATCTAATTTGTTCTTTAAAATTTTGTATTCATTAGACGCTGGAGTATATTCAGACAATGATACATGCGTAAATTTTACATCATTTATCGCTAATATTAAATTAATATACATATTATTTTGCATATTATAATGATTAGCTAAATCATTCAAGGTATCTTTAATGTCATCATGATAATAAATCTTTGTATACTGTTCCAAATCACCATATACAAGTAATTGTATTAAATCATTATCTGTAAAATGAGCTATTTCTTGAATTGGTTCCTTATACTTCTGTGTTAACTGTAAATTCTCCATACCATAGCAAATATTACTATTTAGGGTTGTTTTGCCCCCAACCAATATTATTGCGGGGATTAATAATAATTTAATGGTTTTATTCATAATTACATCCTTAAGAAGAAGATCATATCATATTCATACTAATATATTTTTGCAAAATATTCAAGTATTGACAGATAAAAATACAATAACATTAAAAAAAA
>CAMJRB010000010.1 GCA_946408175.1 uncultured Holosporaceae bacterium | reverse complement strand
TTAAAAAGTCCAGTATTTAAAATATTTGTGTTATTTACAATAGAATTGTTTATTGGTTTACTATTGATATCTTGTAACGTATTACCAATCATGAATGATGGCATTTTAAAATTTAATAATAGTTTTTCATCATTATTCATTTGCTTAAAAAGTCCAGTATTTAAAATATTTGTGTTATTTACAATAGAATTGTTTATTGTGTTGCTATTGATATCTTGTAACGTACTACCTATCATTAATGATGGCCTTTTAAAATTTAATAATAGTGTTTCATCATTATTCATTTGCTTAAAAATTCCAGTATTTAAAATATTTGTGTTATTTACAATAGAATTGTTTATTGTGTTGCTATTGATATCTTGTGACGTACTACCCATCATGAATGATGGCATTTTCCAATCTGAAGCTATACTATTTCCAATAACGCAACTGCATAATACTTGTAATAAAAGTTTAGATACTAAAGATATACCTATTTTAGTTTTATAAAATTTAATAATTTTATTCATATAAAAAACTCCTTTAAAAAACATTATTTGTTAATATATTGTTATTCTATAATTTCACATAAGTAGTGTCAAGAGGTTTTTGTTAATAAAACATTAATATATATAAATTATTTACTGAATATTTCAGTAATTTAAATATCCGCCATATAATACTTATATAATAAGTAACTTTTTATTAGTAGTGATAATAAAATATTATAATACTTGTAATTAATTTAAGAAATTTTCAGAGCTTCTATAAATGCCTTCTGAGGAATTTCAACATTACCAAAGGTTCTCATACGTTTTTTACCGGCTTTTTGCTTATCTAGTAACTTGCGTTTCCTAGTAATATCACCTCCATAACATTTGGCCAAGACATCTTTTCTATAAGCCGATACTGTTTCTCTGGCTATTATTTTTCCTCCTATGGCTGCTTGTATTGCTATATTGAACAATTGTTTAGGAATCAAAGTTTTTAACTTCTCACATAAAGCTCTACCCCTTTTCTCAGATTTACTTTTATGTACTATCATAGATAAAGCATCTACTGGCTCACTATTTACTAATATTGATACTCTTACTAGATCTCCTTCTCTATATTCACTTTGTTCGTAATCAAAAGAAGCGTATCCCTTAGTAGCGGATTTTAATTTATCATAAAAATCGAAAATTACTTCATTTAACGGTAAATTATAAACTACTATTGCTCTATTACCTGAGAAATTTAAATTTACTTGTTCTCCCCTTTTATCTTCACATAATGCTAAAACATTACCTAAATAACTTTCGGGCACTATTATAGTAGCTTTTATCCAAGGCTCCTCTATTTTAGATATTTTCATTACTTCTGGCATTTCTACAGGATTATGTAATTTTATTAATGATCCATTAGTCAGAGTTATTTTATATACTACACTTGGAGCTGTCGTTATTATATCTAAATTAAATTCTCTATCTAATCTTTCTTGAATTATTTCTAAATGTAATAATCCTAAGAATCCGCATCTAAAACCAAATCCTAAAGCAGCTGAAGTTGTTAATTCAAAACTAAAACTAGAATCATTCAAATGTAATTTTTTTAAACTCTCTTGGAGTTTTTCAAATTCTGAACTATCTACAGGAAATATTCCACAGAAAACTACCGGTATCGATGGTTTAAAACCACTTAATACTATTTCACAAGGATTTTTATCTTCAGTTATTGTATCTCCTACATTACAATCTGTTATATTTTTTATACCAGCAGTAATAAATCCAACCTCACCTTCACTTAAAACATCTGTTATTACTTTTTTAGGTACTGAATAACCTACACTTTCAACATTATATACAGAACCATTAGATACCATTCTTATCTTCATACTAGGTTTTATAGTACCACTAAAGATTCTGACTAATATTACTATACCTAGATAAGAATCATACCAACTATCTACTAGTAAAGCACATAATTTATCAGTATTAAATGTTTTAGGACTTGGTAATTTATTCACTATAGCTTCTAATACATCAATTACTCCATCTCCAGTCTTGGCAGATATTGGAATAGCATTAGAAGCATCTATTCCTATTACCTCTTCTATTTGTCTTTTTACTCCTTCTACATCAGCAGCTGGTAAATCTACTTTATTTAATACTGGTATTATTTCATGATTAACATCTATAGCGTGATATACATTAGCTAAAGTCTGAGCTTCAACTCCTTGAGAAGCATCTACTACTAATATAGAACCTTCACAAGCAGTTAATGATCTACTAACTTCATAAGAAAAATCTACATGTCCAGGAGTATCTATTAAATTTAGTTGATAATTATTGCCATTTAAGGCTTTGTAATTTAATCTTACTGCCTGAGCTTTTATAGTAATTCCTCTTTCTCTTTCAATATCCATAGAATCTAATACTTGTTCTTTCATTTCTCGTTTATCTAATCCACCACAAATTTCAATAATCCTATCAGCAAGAGTAGACTTACCATGATCTATATGAGCTATAATTGCAAAATTCCTAATATTATTTATATTACTCATTGTTATAATTTATAAAGAGGAATAATAGATTATATATATATTATAACATTTGTGTATATCCCCAACAAAATAAAATAAAGTATTAGAATTTTTTGCAAACACTATCATACAACATAACAATTGAGGATAATATTACTAGTAATTAACTCAGTTTTTCAAATGTATTACAGAAATTTATATAAGCTAAACGATTAAAAAAATTCATTAAGTTATATTAAATTACTAGCAAATCTGTTATAATATAGTTAATAAAGTTAAAAAGTTATTAATTATGAAGAATAGTTTATCTATAATAAGTACAATATTATTGTATGTTATTTGTTGTAATGTTGAGAGTAATCCATACTATTGCAATAGTGTTAATATAATAAAAGTAAATATAGATATGCCTCGTGAAACATTTTATAAATATATTTATGATAATAGAGAACATAATAAAAGTATTGGAGATGAGTATTATCGTAATTTAGAATATGATGAAGCTTGTAAAAAGTTGGCAGAGCACTATCCTATAACTAATAGTTTAACGAATGCAGAAGATATTAGACAGAAATATAATAATGATAATGCAATAATAAAATTACTTAATTTGTTATTAAAAGAATATGCAATGTTTTTTAATCGCCATTCGCGTACTAAAAATTTAAAATTCTTCTATGTATTTGTAAAGGCTTGGAATAAAATTTTTAATATTGTACAAAAAGACAAAAAACATTACTCTGATAATTTACGATGGAAAATGATAAAAATTAGTAATTATTTTGAATACTTTAATCCTATTGGTTTTAAGGTAAATATTGATATGTCTCCTGAAGAATTAATTAAGTATGCCTATAATAATAGAGATTATAATAAATTAATTGGAGATACAAGAACTATATCAATACCAAATAACTATATTTTTTTAGATAAAATGCTTTTGAAAAACCATTTTAATTTAGAAGATATCAATGCATTATTACAAGACCATATAAGATTTTTTAATCATCATTCAACAAAAAAACACTGGGAGATTTCTTGTTATTTCGAACAAGCATGGACAAGAATTTATGATTACATACTTAAGAATGAATCTAATAATAATAAGGCATTAATAAACAATATTAAAATATTACATAAATATGTTTTACCTAGATTGAATTTATATTTGTTATAAAAAATATTTATAAATGGTAAATTTACATAAGTATTATCCTTATAAATAATAAGTATTACTAAATATTTTTAAGTGGAGTGTTAGTCTTGGCACTCCATGATATTGGATTTTGACACTCTTGCAACATTGTTTTTATTTTATTATATTGAACTTAGATAAAATATTATTAATACAACATGTGCAATATATTCTGTGAAGCATGCAAAGCATTTTTGCAAACATTAACTAATAGGAATAAAGGGAACAAAAATGAGTTAAATGACAATTCTAATAAAATATTACAAAATAATAATAATGTAGCGTGCAATCCAGTATTTATATCTGGAAGCAATAAATTAGATGAATACATTACAAAACAATTAAATGACAATGCAAAACAGTACAGTACTAATTATAATATTAAGTTGCCAAATCAGTTAAGACCAAATGAGTTATACGAGAGGTATCCAATATTACAAACAATATTATTAATACATAATAGTAATGCATTAGGATTGTGTAGTAATATACAGTCAGATTACAACGATAAACATCTATGTAAGATTTGTGAAGAATTATTTGAGGCAAATAAAAATTTTTATAGTCAATATAAGGATAGTGATCAAGAATATTACATATTGACTTTTAATACAGCCTGGAGAAAAGTATACCAATATTATTTATTGAATAATAAAATTACTGAATTTAAAAAGACAAGAATAGAATTAGAAAGTATTGAAGAAGAATTAAATAATTTAAAAATATATATAAAATTTTCTTTTAATGATAATGATTATATTAATGCTCATAACAATTTCGTAAATGACAATTTACAATTTGTATTGGATAATTATAGTTACAATAGTAAGATTATAGCACAATGGCTTATTAATAATAGAAGTTTAATTAAATATATACCGAATGTATACTTACATATTTATAATATTCCGGAGAATATTAGTGATTATCCATTCTTGCATATTAGAAATTATTATAATAGTTATTATTATGAATTGTTACAAATATATTTAAGTAATAATGATATAAACAATGATACTTCTTATAAACAACTTCTTAGTGATAATATAAATAAATTATTTAATGCTATAAAACAGCATACAACTTCTGATAAATATACTGACGAGGAAAGAAAAATTATTGACTATTATTACAATAATACTAGAAAATTACAAGAAGTTTTAGATGAACTAGGAATAACATGTAATAATGAAATAGCTAAAGCTAGTTAAATTATGTATTTGTAATTAGTAAACAATTATTAGAAAATAGTAATAAAATTTTAATGAATGTTATATTAAACCTAGTATTCTCCACTATTATAAATATATATTTAGAACTATTAATTAAATTAAAATAATTTAACACTGATTGTACTATATCGGTTATATTGTTAAAACATATCCCTAGGATTGAAGCTTAGTTCTAAGTCTTTCCATTCTTTATATTTTTCCTTTGGTAATGGTAAAGGATTACAAGATGGGTCTAATACTGCCCTCTGAGCATTCTCAGCTGCTATTCTATAACCGGAATCTCTTTTCATTCTATTCTTATCTACTACCTCTGCTCGTTTAACGTATCCATTTCTATCTAGTTCCATTTTAATGTCGACTACCAAAGTCTCGGCATCTTTCAAACCTGCTGGGAAATGCCAGCATTTACGCACAGTGTTCCTAATTTGGTCAATTTGATTAGCAGTCAATGTCTCTCCCAAAGATTCTGCATTAGCACCTGTATTTTCATTATTTCCGTCAGCTAATACGTTATCTAAGAAACTATTAAACGATTTTTTATTAGTTTTCTTTGTAGATTTACTAGAAGCTTTATTGTTTTTTTTTAAATTAACTAATGCTTTACCATCACTTTTATTAGATTGTTTTTTAGTAGAATTATTAGTTTTTTTAGTTTGCTTTTTATTATCTTTATTCTTCTGTTTATTATTAGGCTGTTTCCTCTCTTGTTTTTTTATATCTTTATTGATTGGTAATTTAGTTACTTTATTATTTTTTTCTTTTACTGCTTCTTTCTTTTCATTTTCTTGTATTTTTTCTTGTTCTTTTTGTTCGCTTTTATTTTTTATACTTTCATTATCTTTTGTTTTCTCTTTTGTATTATCATTTTGTTTATTTATATCTTCTTCTTTTTTATCATTATCAACATAAGATTTTGTTTTACTAACTTTTCCATTTTCTTTAGATAATACTGGAGCTGTACTTTTATCTCCTACTGCTACGAAATCAAAAACAGCATATCCATTGTCTTTTATAGTTTTATCAAATATATTACCAAATTTAAATAACGATAGTACTAATACTATGACATGCAATATCATTGATAAATATATAAAAATCTTCTTCACTTAATAATCTCCAGTATTATTTCATTGTATAATATGATTCTGTGATGTTTTACATAATTTACAATGCTTGTTATTTAGTAAAATTTTACAAATATTAATTAATTTAAGATTATACTGTACATAATTTAAAGCAAATTTTTTAGTTACAAATTTATATAATACTTTTACCATAACAAGCATTACCTAGTATTTAGTCTTGACAGTTGTTCTGATATTAGGGATACTTTACAATCTCCAGAACTAGATAATATTCCCATTATTTCCATTATCTTTCCGTATGGCAATCCTTCATCTCCCCTAACATATACTATTTTAGCATTTTTAATTTTATTAATTAATGTATTTATATTAACTTGGTCTTCATTTAAATATATTTGACCTGATTTATTTATAGATATTATTAACGGTTTTGTATTATTATTATCAATGCTATTTAATGAAGCTGCTTGTGTTTTAGGTAAATTAACTTGTACTCCTACATTCAGCGTTGGAGCAGTCAGCATAAATATAATAACAAGTACTAACATTACCTCTACTAGCGGAGCTACATTAATATATACATTAGGTTGTGGATTACGTTTTACTTTCATATATACTCCTTCCAATAATTTAAATAATTAACTGTAAGATATTTTTAGTTGCATTATATTCTACTCATTTTTAGTACTAGTTTTATTTATTTTTTAGAATGTTTAATTCTCATAGTATTGTCCTGTCATTTTAGAAGCATTCCTA
Organism: uncultured Holosporaceae bacterium; assembly: GCA_946408175.1. Taxonomy (GTDB): domain Bacteria; phylum Pseudomonadota; class Alphaproteobacteria; order RUG11792; family RUG11792; genus RUG11792. Next base: position 23,148 of record CAMJRB010000010.1, on the reverse strand, counting down.
TTATTAGATTCTTTCTCGACAGTGTGGCAATTATCTTCAATTTGTCTTGTAATTATAGAAATAAATTCTTCTGAAAATATTTCTAATCTATTAATATATCTATTTATACTATCCATATATTTATTATAAGCAACTGCTGCAGGAATAGCTGTCAATATACCGAAAGCTGTAGTAAATAATGCTTCTGATATTACAGGACCAATATTAGCTATAGATGCACTTTGTTGAACCGCTATTACTTTAAAACCATTTAATATCCCTATTACAGTACCAAATAATCCAACAATGACCCCATTGGTTCCTATAGTTGATAAAAATGATAATCCTCTCTCTAATTCATTTACTTCCTTTTGAATAGCTATTCTCATAGCTCTTTCTATTCTTGAACTCATATCTTTATTGTTTTGATATTGATTAGATTGCTCCCATTCTGACATGGCTGCACAAAATATATTAGAGAAAGGATCAAATGATGAATTTCTCATTTGTTTATAAATTATATCTAATGGAGTACCTGACCAAAACGATTCTTCAAAATCATCTGCTTCCCTATTAATTTTTCTTAATGTGAAATGTTTAGATATAATAATGGCCCAAGAATAAATAGAAGCTGCTAATAATGCTATTAATACTAACTTTATTAATAAGCTTGCATCCCAGAAATATGAAAATATAGAATCTCCATTACTTGGAGTACTATTAGTTACTCCAGTATTAACTATATCCGATGGAGATGGTAATATTACTGAGGATGTATTATTTATTTCATTTTGCATATTATATCTTATGCACTTCTAATTTTCTATTATTATAACATAGTTTAATATATTATCTATAATGCTAAAATAAATAGTAAGTATAATATTATAAACCTTTTAATGATAGATATAAAAAAAACCATCTGGGCTATATTGCTAGTAGTGACTTTAACAATATCATATTATTTAACAACAAATATATATAATAATATATATAGTAAAGAGGCAAATATTAAAATAGCTGTATTAAATGGAATCAAATTAAAAGAAAATGCTAAATGTTTTAAATTGCATGAAATAAATGCTGAAAAACTAAGTAATATATTACAAGAAATGAATAAACAAGAAATGCAAATAAGAACTCAGTACAATAATATTACAAAAAATAAAAAATTATCATCAAAACAAAAACAAAAAGAAATTAATAAATTAGAAAACAACTGGAAAAAAGTAGCTGCCAATTATAATAAAGAAATACAAAATATAAAAAATACAGACGATAAATTAACTAAATATATAAATGAAAAACTAAAGACAATATTAGAAAGAATTGCTAAGAAAATGAATATTAATGCTATTTTAAATAAAGAAAACAGTGAGTTAATATTTGTATTTTACAATAACTCTAAAATAGATATTACCGATAAAATAATAAATATATTAGATAATGAGTTAAAAGATTTGAATATAAAAGATTTTGAAGAGAAATAAATATTGTATTTATAAATTCTTGAATATAAAATGATCTAACATGTATTTTTTAAATAAACAAAAATTGAACTAGAGTAATAACTAGCTTAAATTTAAATATTTATATAAATTGTATTATTAAATAATTTCATTATAATAATATGCTTGGTTTATGTTGGATTAGTATGTTAGTAATAAAAAAATTACAAAAGATATTGCTAATGCTATTAAATATTAGTTAAAATTAACGTGGAAACAATTTAAGGGGGTCATATATATGTATATGAAAAGGCTAAAATCATTAGTAATTAGCAGTGTACTGCTATTAAGTTCATCTTACTTGGATGCAATGCAATCATATAACGAGTTAGATAATAACAATAGTATAAATAATATAGACGATACAACGCAACAGTCTCAAAATACTTTCGGTAATTATAACAATATTGGTGATATGCTTAATGAACAGGCTTTAAATATTTGTTTAAATAGTACTATTGGCACAGTAAATAATACATCTCATCAAACCAATCAACAAATAAATTATAAGGACTTTATGGATGATTATAACTACAATGGTATATGGAAATCAGACAAAATCCCAAATATTAATTCCAATCTTGAAGTTACATTATTCAAGCTATCATTCAAAGACATATTACAATGCTTTAATGATAGTATATTCTTTAAAAAATGTTCTAATACTGAACTCGGTAATAAATCTACAGAACAGTATTTAAAAGATCTTATAAAGCAGAAGATAATTCGTCCTAAGAAATCAGTAAAAGAATGTTTGATTACTTTAGGATTAAAAATTAATAATGAAAGTGAAAATGAAATATTTAATCTTATATTAGAAGATTTCATTGATAAGTATATTTTTAATGAAATTAGTAATAACAAAATTGATTTATATAAAATATTTAATTCTAAGTTTCCTTCTGGTACAATGTTGCAGATGGTTCAAGATTATTATTGTTCAATTTATGATAAATTTTTAGAAAATTTAAATGGATTTAAGAACTTTCAAACTAAATTTACTGAGAATAAAAAGTATTATGAAGAATTAATTTGTAATTACATGATTAAGAAATTCGAAATCGCTTTCCAGAAGTACTTAATAAATTTTATAGAAAACAATGGTTGGGAAGCTTGCATTCGTAAATACTTAACTCCAAGTTATATTAAGAAGCGTATAATACCTCAAATATTTGAATATGAGATTATTCATAACAACATGTCTATTTATCATCTTTCGGGCTATGAGTTATTTAATAAGTATCATGATAGCTCTTTACAAAAAAGATGGCTCGAATACATATATGGAAAATTAATCACATTATATTATCAGTATATTTATGAAGATAATTCAATAAATGATATGATTGATCAATTTTCAAACCCGGTAGTAAAAGAGTATGCTACAAAGAAATATATGGAGTTTTTTGAAAATGATATGAAAGAAGCAATATCAAAGAACATACCTTTAGAAGACATTCTTAAGAAATATCAAAATAAATCGCCTCAAACATTTGCGAAGTTGAGTTATCTTGATTTAATCAAAGAAAACAACAAAACAAAGAATAAGAACAATAAATAAATATTATATAATATAAATTATAAAATACTATAGCGTCAGTTAGCCGATGCTATAGTGTGTTGAATGTAATATTCTGCTAATCTATTTTTTATATTTTAGGTAAAGATGCATTGAGTTCAGATTTTGACCTTGACATGCTATCAATTATTATATTGGTATTATTTATAATATTGTTTATTACTTTACTGTTAATAATATAAAATTTTGCATTACTTAATGATTTATTATTTTTTAATGTATAATTTAAATTGCTAAGTATTGTAGAATAATTTTTAAGATAACTAACACTATTATTAACAGTTTTATTTTCTTTCTTATTTATTCTGAGTACTATATCTTGTAATTTTTTCATTGTATCCTTTATATTGTTTATAGTACAATTGTTTTGATTATTTGAGGCATCAATAATTTTTTGTAACTGTTGCATATTATTATTGTGAGTTTTATTGATATCCTCTATTAATACTTTATAATTATCTGTATTATATTCTGGAATAAAAGGACTACTACACTATTGTATAAGATGTTCATTACTATTGTATGGCGATGCCATTTGATTGATCATTGAAGCACTACACAATGTATTTTGACTGTAAAATAATATTATTATTGACAATAATCTACCGAATTTATTAAACATGTTATTTCTCCTCCATATATTACTGAACTTTTATAATTTTATACTATATATTATATATAGCATATTACACATAATATTATATATTAAATTTAATTACAACAGTACTTTTTATAAATTTATTACATAATCCAATATGCAAAATCATAAAATTTACTAAATTTTAACTACTATGTTCATATCCTATTAATATGTAGCATGTTATTGAGTGAATAACTTTGACTACTTCATCTTGTATAACAGTAATAAAAAGTAATAGTAGTAATACATTAAGTGATAATAGCTCCTGTGAGAATGATAATAAGAGTAATAATGATAGTAATGAATTACTTAATAGTGAACAATATAACAATGATAATACCAACTCTGTAAATAATGACAATACAACAAATAATAATGTACAAAATAACAAAATAATAAATAATAGTAATCAAAATAATACATTAAATAACAATACATTAAGTAATACACAAAGTACTGTTATATCAAATAGTAATACATTGAATAATAATATACACAGTACAAGTCAAGAAACCAAAATAGTAGAAAATAAACAATCCATTCCAAATATAATAAAAGACAAAATAGCAATATTAGTAACAAGTAATACAGATAGAAACAACTCTCAGAATTCATTATTAAACTCACTACAAGCTAATATATTATTACATGATAAAGAATATGTAGTATTTGATTTATCTTATAATGCTAAAGCTATAGAAAATATGATTGAATCATTATTAGAACAAGATATAATGTATGTTACTATATGTAATTCTGAAACAAATAGTAGTAAATCATCACTATTAAAATATTTTAAAAATTTATTTAGTAAATATAATAATGAAGATATACAATATAATTTAAAAGATGCTGGTATTTCTATAATAGATCCTAATAATATAACAGGTACTGATGTAGCTAAATGTGGATTACTGACTACTATTAAACCTTCTTCTCAAAATATTCAAGATATAGCAAATGGCATATTTGTATTAAATAACTTATCTAAAACTAATATTGGTCAATCTGCTATTTCACAATTAGGAAAAGTAATAGGAATAGAAACTGAACTAGAAAATACTGAACAATTTATAAAACGATGTATAAATTATAAATTAGATAAAAGAGGTGGAGTATTAATTAAAACAACCAAGCCAAAACAGAAGGAAAATTTAATATTTCCTACTATTGACTGTAATACTATTATTAGGGCTTATGAAGCAAAACTAGATGGAATAGTTATTAATGCAAATTACTGTAGAATCATTGATATCAACAAAACTATAAAACTTGCAAACAAGCGAAACATCTTCATTTTGAGCATTTAAAATAAATACTATATTAATATTTATAAAATACTTCTATGCTAGGATTTTTAATAAAAAGTAACCCTTAAACATTATATAAATACTTAAGGGTATATTTTATATACTAGCTTACCTTTAATTTATGTACCTTTGATTTATCTTCCGGAGTAATATCTTCTGTAAATTGTTTTTTACTAGAATTAACATTCGTAATAGATTCTTCTTCATGGTCATTATATTCCGTTGTAAGATTTTCTTCATTATTAATATAAGAATTTTTACCATCAGCGGAATAATATTTTGTATTATTTGCTTTACCTTTGGATGTAATGTCTCCAGCAAATTGTTTTTTACTGGAAGAAACATTCTGAATAAGTTTTTCTTCATCGTTAATTAAACGATCTTCCTTAGATAAACTACTATCATTATATGGCTTCTTGTCTGATACACCATTCTTGGTTTGTTGTACACTACTGGAGTGTATATTATCCATAAATTTTACTTCTCTTATTAGGTAACCTCTTCCCCAAACAGTTTCTATTAAATTACTATCTCCTGCTAATTGAGCTATTTTCTTTCTCAATTTACAAATGAAAACATCAACTATTTTAAGTTCAGGTTCATCCATACCACCATATATATGGTTTAAGAAAGTTTCTTTAGCTAATATTGATCCTCTCTTCATAGCCAACAATTCAAGTACTGAATATTCTTTACTTGTCAATACTAACTCAGTACCATAAATTAAAACTTTGCGTTGTTTTATATCGATTTCCATTGGACCTATTTTTATAACGGATGAAGAATGTCCAGAAGCTCTACGTATAATAGCGTACACTCTGGCTAATAATTCTGATTTACTAAATGGTTTAGTAACATAATCATCAGCGCCCATCGTAAGACTTTTAACTTTATCTTCAACTGCTGTCATTCCAGACAACATTAATATTGGGGTATTATCATTAACAGCTCTTAATCTCGATACAATATCGAAGCCACAAATGTCTGGCAGTAATATGTCTAGTATAATAGCTGCATAATCATATATCTGAGTCATTTCTAGTGCTTCAGCTCCAGTTTCAGCCACGTGGCAATTCAAACCATCTGCAGCACAGGCAGCTTCTATTCTTTGTGAAACTTCCGCCTCATCCTCAACTACTAGTAATCTCATAAAAATACTTCACAAGCACATCCCTATAATTAAATACTACCAAATTCAAGAAAAAAATAACATATTTATGATGTTTATTATAAAAACTAATTTATTAACAATGCAAATTTTATGTAAATTTGAGAAATAAATAACCAAAATTCATCACGTTAATTATTTCTTGTGCAGTTTATGCTATAATACAATGATTGTTTAACATAGTGTAATAACATAATTATTATAACATACAAGCATGTCCATTTCATTATTAAATACAATAGGCATAGGATTATTGGGAGGGTTTGTATCTGGATTCTTAGGTATAGGATGTGGTATTATTATAACTCCATTATTGGTAGATTTAGGATTATCTCCATTTGTTGCAATTCCGACACAATTATGCCATTCAATAGGAACCAATTTCTCTAATTTTTTATCGTATGCCCATAAAGGAGATGTAGATTTCCATTTAGCTTATTACATATTGCTGGGCGGAATTTTAGGATCAATTTGTGAAGGTGTATTTTTAAGTTTCGTACAAGATAAGCAAGTAATAGTAAATAAATTTTTGTATATATACATAGTTGTATTAATAATATTTGGTTTTATTATGTTGAAACAAAGTTTTCAAGAGTATAAAAAATCCAAAAGTAAAAAAATAATATATAGTGTTTCAATGAGGCATTGGATGTTATATTTACCTTTTCATAAAATATTTTCACGTTCCAGAACTGAAATGAGCGTAATAATACCTATGTTTTTAGGTTTTTTAACTGGATTACTAGTAGCAGCTCTAGGAGGTGGAAATAATTTATTCATGGCCCCAATTATTACTTATTTAATAGGCAGAATTAGTCCAGTAGTATATGGAACTACAGCATTCGCAGGATTTATTATAACTGCAATGGTAGCCATAATATATGCTACTAATAATTATTATTGCGATATTTCATTAGTATTAATGTTATTTGGAGGAGCAGCTTTAGGATCTTGGTTGGGAGTTAAATTATCTTATAAGATTCAAAGATATTTATTGAATATAATTGCAAGTATACTTACATTTTTTATGGCTGGGAAACAAATATATAAATTATTATATCCAGTAGATAATAGTAATATTAATGATATTAGTAGTAATAGTGAGGAACGTTCAATTAGTTATACAATACTATGCATATTATTAATAATGTTATTATCTTATATATATAAAACTGTATTAGATTTTCTTGTGAATAAAATAAAGAATCATCAGGAAAATTCTAAAGATAAATGAGACAACAAATGCGAATAAAAAATATTATTTTAAGTTTACTTTTATTATTCTTTATTATTATTTTATTTAAGAATCAATATAAACCATCTAACAATGTAGTAAATGTTTACGGATGGTATGGGTTGTTACCTAAATCTGTATTAGAGCAATTCGAGAAGGAATATAATATTAAAGTTAGATTTGATGCCTATGATAATAATGATGTGTTGGAAGCTAAATTATTGTCAGGAAATAATGGATATGATATAGTATTTCCTTCATTTATACCTTATGCTTCTAGACAAGTTACTATGGGAGCTTTTGAAAAAATTAATTATAAATTAATACCAAATATAAAGAATACTTATGGAGCTATTAGTGATAATTTTAAGAAATACGGAGGCAATACAGATTATATAATACCAGTATTATGGGGTACTATAGGTATAGTTTATAATAAAGACATTATTAATAAATTATTCCCAGATTTAAAAACATTAACTTATAGAGAATTAATGTCAGAAGAATATATGAGAGCTTTTTCCAAACATGGCGTATCATTTCCTGAAGAATATATAGATATACTACCTCAAATACAAACTTTAATAGATGATTATTCAGATTTTAATTCAATAATTAATATTATATCGCCAGTAAGAAAGTACATAACTAAATTTAATTCAGCTACAGTAATATATGACATATTATCAGAAGAGTCATGCATTGCTATCTGTTCTTCAGATTATGCTTTTAAAATAATTTCTACAGCTTATGATTTAAATAAACATATAGAGTTCTCTATACCTAAAGGCAGTACAGTACTATGGATAGATTGCATGGCAATACCCAAAACAGCTCCTCATAAGGAAAATGCTCATAAATTTATTAATTTCCTTCTACAACCAAAAATAGCTGCTGAAATAACTAATTATTCTGGAATATTAGTAAACGTTCCAGAATCTAGAGAATATGTAGATGAAGCTATAAAGGAAAATACTAATATATTCCCTAAAGATGAAGAATTAATAAGTACTTTCATATTGGGTAGAGCTATAAGAAGTGAAAACGATATAAAATACGATAGAGAAGCTAATAAACTATGGGCTAAAATAAAACTAAACAAAAATCTACAGAATGTTAGTATGTAATTAGATAAACTTAAATCATTATTAGTAATATTATGTTATAACAATAATTGTTGATATTACTCTACTACCATATAATATATAAATGATCATAGTTATTGTTGGTATGTGGTAAGTATATTTTGTATTTCATTATAATTTATAATCTAATCTATATTAGATAGAGTGTAATTTCACATAGTCAAAGGTAATTCTTGGAGTTTAAGATATACATAGTAATAAAAAATCATCTATTAACTCAGTATTAATAGTATTACAAGTTGCTAAAAGGAAATATATACAACATATAAATACATGTTATATATAATATATTGGAGATTTGTTTTTAACAAATAGCTAAATTTATTCTATTTCTACTATCTAAATCTGTTATTTTTACATTAATTCTTTGTCCTACTTTTGGCCTTTCTGTATTTCTCGGAAATTTACTCCAACTTAATAATCCTTCCTTAACTCCTATTGATACAAAAGCTCCGAAATCAGTAATTCTAGATACTACTCCGTTAAATACTTGTCCTACTTCCGGATTACAGCATATCATTTTTATTTCATTTACAGCCAATTCCATTAGTTTTTTATCTACTGAAAACACAGTAACATTACCATCATCTTCGATTTCTATTTTGACTTTCAATCTATCACAAATATCTTTTATTACCTTTCCTCCAGGACCTATTAAATCTCGTATTTTCTCTTTATCTATTAGTATTGATTTTATTCTAGGAGCATTAGGACTTATTTCATTTCTCGATTTATTTATAGTATTGTTCATTATATTAAGTATATGCAATCTGCCTTCTTTAGCTTGCTCTAGAGCGGCCTTTATAATATCTTTAGTAATACTTTTTACTTTTATATCCATTTGTAAAGCTGTTATACCGTTACTAGTACCAGCTACTTTAAAATCCATATCTCCTAAGTGATCTTCATCTCCCATTATATCTGAAAGTATTATATAGGATGATTTAGTTTTTATTAGTCCCATAGCAATACCAGCTACTGGTGCTCTTATTGGTACTCCAGCGGCCATTAATGACAAAGAAGTACCACAAACTGTTGCCATTGATGAAGAACCGTTAGATTCAGTTATTTCAGATACTACTCTTATAGTGTATGGAAATATATTATTACTTGGTAATACTGCTTGTACTGCTCTCCAGGCTAATTTCCCATGCCCTATTTCTCGCCTTCCAGGAGCTCCTATTCTTCCTACTTCGCAAACTGCAAATGGTGGAAAATTATAATGTAATAAAAATGATTCTTTACTTTCACCAGCAACTGTATCAATTACTTGAACATCGTAGGAAGTACCTAGTGTAGTAACAACTAAAGCCTGAGTTTCTCCTCTTGTAAATAATGCACTGCCATGAACTTGAGGTAATACATCTATTGAACAATTAATACTTCTTATTTGATTTAAATTTCTTCCATCTATTCTCTTCTTTGTTTTTATTATTTTTTGTCTCATAGTATTTGATATTATTTCTTCAGATAAAGATTCTATAATTGATTGTTTTTCTTCTCCCAGTTCTTCAATTAATGCAGTTTTAATAGCTTTTATTTCTGCTTGTCTTTCTAATTTAGGAACTATAGTCAATGCTTTCTTTATGTTATTTAACGACAATTCTTGAATCTTATTAAATAAATCTGGATATTGTTTTTTTAAAGGAGTAACTTTTATTGGATTTTTATTAATCCTACTCTTTAATTTATTTATTACTTCTATTATAGGTTGGATTTGTTCAAAACCAAACATTACAGCATTTAATACTATATCTTCAGGTAATTCATTTATTTCAGATTCAACCATTAATATACCATCTTTACTACCAGCAACTACTAAATTAATATCAGTATGTTCAGTTGGATTTAATAAATACTTACCATTACTATAACCTACCTTACAACCAGCAATAGGACCATCAAATGGTACTCCTGATATTGAAATGGCAGCTGAGGCTCCTATCATTGCAGCTATTTCAGGACTACATTGTGAATCATAACTTAACAATGTGCAAATTACTTGAACTTCATTACAAAAACCATCTGGAAACAAAGGTCTAATAGGCCTATCTATTAATCTAGCAACTAAAGTTTCATTATCAGATGGTTTGCCTTCCCTTTTAACAAATCCTCCTGGCAACCTTCCAGAAGAGTAAAACCTCTCTTGGTAATTTACTGTTAGGGGAAAAAATCCGGTTTCTTCATTTTCTTCTTTAGAATAAACACAAGTGCATAACACAGTAGTATTACCAAAAGATATTAAAACAGCTCCATCAGCTTGTCTAGCTATTTCACCAGTTTCTATTGTTAATAATTTACCATTCCAATTTATTGTTTCTTTTATTTTCTCTAATATCATTAAATATACTAAACATTTATAACTCTATAATTAAATTCTATCATATTATATATAAATTGTTATAAATCTATTTTATAATATCTAACATTAAAACAACCAAAATATTGTAATTTTAATTAAAATTAGCAGGTTCTGGTATTCCAATATTTATATTATCCATATATTCTATATTATGGTATAATCATGTTGATAATTATCTTGATCTCCAATATTTTCACTTAGTAAGTAATAGTTATAATAAATATTATTAATTGTCACTATCATTTGTTTCTTCATCTTGTGAAAAGTTATCATAATCAATATTATTATTTCCACCATCATTTATATTTATATATTCATCTTGTGAATAGTCATTGTAATCAATATTATTATAATTTACTATTTCAGCATCATCGCTCTCTAAACGAGAACTATTATTACTATCAACGATATCATATTGATTGTTTTTCTTTGGAATTTGTACCGATTTAGAACGCAGTCGTGATACAGTATTTTTCTCACTATCAGATGAATTATTTTTTTTACTATCAGATAAAGAACTATTAATGTATTTATTTGCGTTTCTATTATTGTAATCTAGATATTTTACATATTCCAAATCGCTCCTCTTTCTACATACGTCAAAAATAGGATTTTTTGTCTCGAACAGGATCTTCTATACAGTCATTATCATTGTAAGACTTTATATTATTATGAGTTTCATAATATTATATAGCATTAGTCTTTTCTTTAATATGTGTTGCATTATTATCTTTTATGTTTTCATTACATTTATAATATTTAGTATTATGATGACTTCTTTGATATTCATTTGTCAACTGTTTTGTACTTAATACTTTGCTTGTTTTAATATCCTCATTTGCAGCCATACAAGAATCTTCTAATATATTCATACTATATATATCATATATATCACTCAATATAATTGTCCTTATGTAAATACTACTATATATAATCAATATAATAAATAAATATTAGTGATAACAATTTTTAATATATCTCCTTAATATTAGCTCCAGGAAATTGTTTTAATACATCATTAAGAAATTCATTACTTGATTTCACTTCATTATTATTATTTAATAATTCTTCTAATTTAGGTAAACCGGAAATATAAGCCATTATTATTACAGTAGCGTTTAATATATACTCTGGAAATATACTATTTTTCATATTGTCAGTTTGCTTTACTAATATTTGCCATAGGTATAATAAATGCGATAATTGATATTTATTAATATCTCCACAAGCGGTATCTCTTATGTATTTGTATAATAATTTTTGAATTTGTTTAAATATATTGAAAGTATCTCCTCCTTGTTCTTTAATATTTTCTAGTATTGTTAACGATTCTTTTATTTTTCCATTAATTATATTATTTAATAAATTATCAATAAATTGATATTTAGTATTGCCTATCATTTGTAATATACTATCAGGTAATATTTCTTTACTATCGTCTACTATCATTATCGCTTGTTCTAATATTGATAAAGCATCTCTAACTGATCCTTCTGCTTCTTCTGCTATAATATTTGCTGATTCAATATTTAATTTACATTCTTCTTTATTAGCTATATTTATTAAATAATTGCTTAATACGTTGTATTGTACTGGTTTTAATTGTAATGTTATACATCTAGATAATATAGTTTCAGGTATTTTATTAATCTCAGTAGTTGCGAATATAAATTTAACATGTGCTGGTGGTTCTTCCAAAGTTTTTAATAATGCATTGAAAGCACTTTTAGACAACATATGTACTTCATCAATTATAAAGATTTTATATTTACCTAGTACTGGAGAATATTGGCAAGCATCTATTATATCTCTTATATCATCTACTCCAGTACGACTAGCTGCATCTATTTCAATAATATCTAAATGATTATTATTACTAAATGTTATGCATGACTTGCATTTACAACAAGGTTTCGACACTTTAGTTGAAGCCGTACAAGACAAACACTTAGCTATAATCCTAGCTATTGTAGTCTTGCCAACGCCCCTAATGCCCTGTAGTAGAAAAGCATGAGGAACCTTATTATTATCTAAACATGTTTGTAAGGATTTTACTATAATTGGTTGTCCTACTATTTCATCTAAAGATTGAGGTCTATATTTTCTACTTAATACAACATAATGCATATTACTATTACTAATGTATAGTTATACATATATATTATCTTATAAATACATACCAATAACAAGAATAATACTAATTATATATAACTACTCATATTTAACAAATTAAACTATTTTTATAATGTATATTAATCGCGATATTTTTTTAATATTGTGTTTATATCGTTTAAATATGCTTGTGCAGTTAATAGTGGTTTTAATTGCATATTTTTTATATCATCTATTATTTTATTCATACCACTATGAAATAACATTTTACTTTGTTGTGAATCCTTAAATTCAATATCATATTTTTTATCAAAAACTCTAGTTGGCTCCAAAACACAAGTGTTCTTCTCTGGATTATACACCATTGGACCATTTTGACAGTCGTGTATATGTATTAATGCATTTAGTATATACTGTCGTAACTCTGCTATATCTTCATAGTATGACTTAATACATTGGTTTATATCTTCTATTGTTTCTAAATTTGTTAATTTTTCATACCTCTTCTTAATGTATGAAAATACTTTGTCTCTTACTGAAAACATTAAGTTACTTAAATCTTTTTTAGTATTATGTGGAATATTCAAGCTACAAAATTGTTCACAGAATGTTGAAATACTATTAAATAAAGTTTCTCCTAGAGCACAATATCTTGATACCAGATCGCAACATAATACAGAGTTGCTTGAAATATATTTCCGTTTTTGTGAAAGAATATATTTCTTTTGTGCAGCATTTATAATTTGATAAGAACCTTGTATGCTCATTATATTATGCATTGATATATCCGAGTTTCTATTACCAATGCTTAGCATATCAGTTGAATTAAGATTGTTAGTGCTGAAATAATCATTAAAAATGGACCATATAGTATTATAACATGGTATTATACAGTCATTATAAATATAATTAGTTAATTCTTTTATATATTTTGTATTAAATATAGTCTCATACAAGCTTTCTTTGTCTGGTGTGTTCGTATACTCATCACATTTTAAATTGATTTTATTACATATTTCATTTACAAACTGTATAAAATTATTTGCTAAATAACGCCAAAATCCTTTTGCGCTTATCTCTTGATGTGTTTTCAAATAATCTGTAATCTCTATTGGTTTGTAGTTTGGATTTAATTTTTTATGTGCACTATTGAATAAATAATTAATCTCTTTAAAAAAAATTAGGCTCGAATGAATTTGTATAGGATTAGGTTTTAAGTAGTGATAGTCTACATTCTCATACAAAGTATGGTCCATCTGGTGTGTGTCTAGGTTATAATATAATCTATAAAAGTTCTCACTCGATTTCTTGGCGCTAGATTCTTCTTCATATAGCTTATTATTCGCTGCCCAAAGAGCAATTTTCTGTATTAGCAACGTATTATTAACATTTACTGAATGGGTATCAAGCTGATCTGGCTCTAAAAAATAACTGTCTTCAAATATATAAATTGCAAGATTATATATTGCATTGAAAAAATCATCGACTGTTTGTTTTAATAATGGATTATATTTACTGAGAAAATCCATACATTTCTTATATTCGTCTATCGTTAAAGCTTCGACACTTGCACCTGTTAATAGTGGTTTTAATCGTAGTTCAATATCGCTACTTAGTTGTTTAGTATTTGAATTATTTGATTGATTATTAGAATTGGATGGATTGGGTATAGGGTCTTCCATACAGTTAGCACTATTGTAACTGAGTATTAGTACTACAGTTAATAAATGTTTTAATAAGCTTGTCATTTTTATAAATAAAAAATAAAACCTCTTCTTCCATTATTATAATGGATAAATAATTTATTTTTTATTAAAATGCATGTTTTTATTAAAATGCATAATATTCATATCCTAGTAAAAGATTTACTATATTCCACTCTTCTTTTTTTATTAATTCTCTTATTAATGTACTACTTACTACAGTATTATTATATTTCACAGCTCCTATTTCAAAATATTTATAGTTATATTCATTACTCATATTAGTTAATAATTCAGTATTGCCAGATTTTTTATAACCGAAATAATAATTAAAACCAGTAGTTATTGCGATTGGTGCAAAATATTCTATTAATAATTGTAAGAAATCAATAGCTAATAAATATCTGTATTTATTAAAATCTAGGAAAAATATATAATCGATTCCTAACTGCTGTATTAGTTTTATTTTAGTTTCATTATTTATTATTGGTGTTATATTTTGTGGAATGAAAGTGGATTGTTTTGGTTCTTGACTCACAGATTCTTTTTTATTGTTATTTATTTTATGATACAAACCCACATTGGTACTATTATTATTTAATACATATTCTGTAGTTATAATATCGTTCGACTTAAATTGTAGCACTGTATTATTATAATATATTTTATTTATATCATTTTTATTTAATATAGAACTAGTAGGTTCTGTAAATGTTGTGAAACATGATAATTCAATGCTATTTTGTTTTAATACTGCATTATTTGTTGTGTTTATCTTACTATTATTTAATATAAATTTGGGATTTACTTCAAACGTAATAACTGCTGATTTTGTATTATTAGACTTTGCAATCAATACAGCATTATTTATAACTGCTCTATGCCCTATATGAACACCATCGAAAAATCCTAAGGCTAGTGATAGATTACAGAGTTGATTGGTTTCAGGCTTTTTTTGTACTACTGCAGTACTATCTTTTGTTTCAGTATTAATTACAGCTGTATTTGGCTGTGCCGTATAATCCTGCATTTTATTCATTAGCAATTCATGGTTTTTTAATTCATCTTTGGAAAATTCATGATGCTCCATGTTAAGATGTTTTAAATCATAAAATACTTTCATGCATAGACTTCTTTTATTTTTAAATAATTGAATATAAAATATATTATAGAGGTAATAATTAAGTTTCTATATTATGTTGTTGTCAACTGTAGCTCTAATTAGCCCAATGATATGTGTACTATTATCATTAGCTCTTCTACCTTTAATAGTACCAAAATTTTGGAAAAAACATGAAATAAAATTATTATCTATTATTTCTTTAGTGTCATTTATAGCTGATTTTACATATATTAAAAATCCTAGTCATTTAATTAGTCATGCTATATTTCAAGATTACTTACCTTTTATAATAATGTTATTCACATTATTTACACTAAGCAATGGTATTAATATAAAAATAGATGCTAAACCAAGCACTTTAGGAAATATTATATTTTTAATAATAGGAGGAACTATATCATCATTAATAGGAACTACCGGTTCAGCAATGCTATTAATAAAGCCTTTTTTAGAATTTAATAAAAAACGGCAAGTAAAACAACATTTAATAATATTTTTCATAATAATAATCGCTAATATAGGAGGGTTATTAACACCATTAGGTGACCCACCTTTATTATTAGGATACTTAAATGGTATAGATTTCGCTTGGCTATTAAAACATATGTATAAATATTGGTTTTTCTATATATTATTGTGTTTAATTATATTTACTATATTAGATACAATAATATTAGCCAAAGATAAAGATGCTAGAGAACATATACAGTACTATGATAAAAATATTAGTATAAGTATTAATGGAGGAGTCAATATTATATTGTTAATATTTACTGCTTTAATATTATTTATAAATATTAATTTAAATGTAAGTATAATGGGATTAGAAGTATCATCAATATTTGTAAAAGATTCAATATTAATATTTTTTAGTATATTGTCCTTGCGATTACGTGATAAAGATATAGGAGAAATTAATTTTAAACCATTTATAGAAGTAGCTAGAACATTTTTAGTTATTTTTATTGTATTGGCACCGGTTTTATATTTAATGCAACACAATACCGATAGTATACACCAGTTTGTCGATAGTATTAGTAATGATGGCAAGAATATACCAACTGCCTATTTCTTATTATGTTCATTGGCTTCTGCTTTTCTAGATAATGCTCCTTCGTATTTATTATTCTTCAAAATGAGTGGATGTACAGCTAAAGAATTAATGACTAATAGTGCGCCTATATTAACCGCCATATCTGTTAGTTCAGTTGTAATGGGGTCATTATCTTATATAGGAAATGCTCCTAATATGATGGTAAAGAATATAGCAGTAAATAGTAAAATAAAAATGCCTTCATTTATTGCCTATTGTTTATATTCTAGTTTAATAATCGTACCAATTTCTTATATACTAATAAAACTATTCAAATTTCACTAAAAAATTAAGTAAATAGCATCATATTGTATGAATACTAAACATTATATCTTTTTAAATCAATATATTCATAAAAATATATTATTTAATACAAATAAAGGCGTACTTTATTATAAATACGCCTAGAAAATAAAATGTTTTATATATTATTTATTTCAATATAATCTAACTCTTTATCTTTATTCTGTACTTCTTTTGCACCAATTTTGGGATATGTTGTATTTGGATATATTTCTTGAGCTTGTTGTATTCTATCACGTATAAATGTTTTTACTTTTGGTGTTTGTAGTAATTTCTCGAGATTCCGTACTTTTGATTTTTGATGCTCTGCTAACCAAAACTGTGCAAAAAGATACCTAATCCTTGAGATTATTGTTCTAGGGTTATTGAAATTTTTTTTCTTCCTTGCATCATTATATTCTCTCACCAAAGGATTTAAGGAATTTCTAATAAAACTTTCGTAATTTAATTGTGACAATTGATTGATTATGTAAGTTTGCTTTCCAATACTTAGGTAGTTCATCTTTGAAAACATTTTTTGAGCTTTTTGTATTATCATATATATAAAGTCTTTTACTTCGGCTTTTTGTAGTAATTGATTGACATTGATATTTTGCAGTTGTGCATTTGGGTTTTTTGCTAACCAAAAATTTATAAAAAGATATCTAATCCTTGTGTGTATTGTCTTAGGTTTCTGGAAATTTTTTTGCTTCACTGCATCATGATATTCTCTCACCAAAGGATTTAATTTATCTCTAATAAAAACTTCTACACTTAATTTTGATAAAGCTAGTAATTGAGCGTATCTTTTATGATACATACCTTTTTTCCTGCCTAAAAGTTTTTTATTTGCATTACTCTTCCTTTTTTTGGCTGATAAGTTATTATTATCCGTAATAATAATATTAAATTCATTATTATTGAATAAATCATTATTAATAGTGTTTGATTGTTTATTAGAATCTATTTCTAGCAAATTGTTAGTATTTTAAGTAAGATCGTACTTACTAATATTAAGTCCTTTTGCATCCTGTACCAAATTATTTTCAGTAAGATTGTACTTACTAATATTAAGGCTCTCTGTATCATGTAAAAAGAAAGAACTATTTAGTTTGTTTAAGAACATCACATTATCCAATACAGAAGAATCGTTATTATTAATGTTATTTTCTTGTTTATTAGAATTTATTCTTGGTAAATTATTTTCAAAATTTAGTATTTTGTTTATTTCATTAAATATACAGGAATTAGTGTCCTTTTGGTTATTGGTATTAGAAGAAACATTTTTATTAAAAATATTTGTATTAGTTAAAAAATCTTTTGCAATAAAATCATAATTGTTAAAAGAATCTTCGAAATCGTTGTTATATGTATTTAATAATTGATTATTTGGTAATTCATCTGTATTGATATTTTCTAGACAGTACTTAAATAAGTCTTGATTAGCAGCATTGGCAATATTTTCACAAGAAATGCTAATGGCTAAAGATAATAAAAACTTAGAAAATTTCATAATTAAAGCTCCTTCACAAAAAACTATAATTTACCAAATTATTAACATAATTCGTTAATATATTATTATTGTATAATTTAAAGCAAATAGTGTCAAGAGATTTTTTGTATATTATTAGTTTGTTATTTTAGTTAGTACATTGCACTATTCTTTTCCTATATACATAATAATTACAATAAAAATATATTTGCGTAATATTACACATTGTGTTATACTATAATTGTACAGTAGTACTATAGTGATAAACGATTTACGTAATAGTCTTTATGGACCAGGGGGCGGTACCCTGCAGCTCCACCAAGATTATATATGATGAGTGTGTGAAAGTATTATACAATCTACTAGTGTGTAACAACGTGTTAAGTGATGTGACTTGTATAAGTTAAGTTTTTGATTATCCAATGCTGAGCACATATATAGTATATTTGAGACTGGCAATAGGTAAATGCAAAGTTATTAAAATATAATTGTTGTATATTAAAGTGTTATTGTTAGCATGAATGCTGTTTTATATAATGTATATATTTAAAATATAACTATGTGATTAGTAGATGATACATATGCATTATTATGATATAGTGGAAAATGACTGTATATATGTATATAATGAGGCGAAAATCAACGCATAATAACAATTGCAAAGTACTGGGATTGATCTTAAAGCATACTGAAACATGCGTAGTATGGGGCTGAAATAGGTTCGACATGAAGAAATAAAGGTTTGTCTTTCACTCGGCATGGTATCCGTCGTTATCGGGCTAAAAATTTATAATTGCCAATTTGAATAGAAAAGGCATGGTATCTCGCAAGGCAGCTAACCTTAACAGGATGAAAGTTGCTATGCTGAGAGCTGCTTAATAGTAAGTTTATTCTTGTTTAAGATAAATTAACTATTGCAGTGCTGTTATGTTAAAATAACAGTAACTTAAGCGGTTTGGAGGGAACCGTGCAACAGAATCCCTCCATTCTTAAGGAGTTGTTGTGAGTCAGAAAATTAATTATGAAAATCTCTTAAGAGAAGCTTCAATAAATGTAGTAAAACAAATACTTGAACTAGTATCTAAAAATGGTTTTAATAATAAGCAACATTTATACATTACATTTTCAGTAAAACATCCAGATGTCCAAATATCTGATATTTTAAAAGAAGAATTCGATGAAGAAATGACTATAGTATTACAATATGAATTTTGGGACTTAAAAGTGGATGATAGTGGTTTTTCTGTTAATTTAGCATTTGAGAATGCCAATGAACATATATATGTTCCTTTTGCTTCTTTAATCAATATTAATGATCCATCTGAAGATTTTGATTTAAATTTTATTCCAGACTTTGAAGTTGTAAAATCTAAACAAGAAACCAAAGAACCAACAAATGACAGTAAAGTAATATCATTAGATTCTTTTAGGCAAAAACATTAATATCTTGTGTAAATTTGTTAGTAATCAATAATATTATTAAATGAAACCCGAAGAAATTATCAGTATAGTTAAAGGGTTTAATTATAATATAGACATAACAAATGGGCTATTGTATTTAAACGTTAATAGAGATGACATATATAAAGTACTGTTTTTATTAAAACATAATAAATTTGAAGTATTAATTGATTGTTTCGCTATGCCTGCAATTGAGAATAATAATATATATACAATCTTTTACCATTTAATAAACTATAAAAAAAATGAAAGGATATGTATAAGCACTAATATACATCAAATAAACTTGAATTATAAAGAATCAACAAGTAGTTTAGAAGTACATTTGACTAATACAACAGCAAATTCAATTTTAGATACTAGAACAATCAATAACAATAAATATTTGAATAGTTCAGAGGAATGTCAAGAATATACTAAATATTATATACAAAGTGTAATAGATATATTTCCAAATGCTAATTGGTATGAAAGGGAAATATATGAAATGTATAATATTACTTTTATTGGACATAAGAATTTGACAAAACTATTTAATGATTAATAATAAGGAATATTCTTTGTACTGCCAATAATATTGTATTCAGTATAAATTTAAATAATATTATGTATTATAAATAAATGATTCATTAACTAATAATCAAATTAATGTTCTATTAAAAAATATTCTATTATATTACTAAGAATTATGTATTATCCAGAGATTAGTTATTAAACAACAATCAATATTGTTTTTTTTCAGTGTATTATACTAATAATTTTTCTCTGTAACAATTGTTTATGAATTTATTATTTGTAAGTTTCTTTGTATTAAAGAAATATATATTTAATACCTAAAATTAATATTTATTCTCGTTTATCTGTAATATTAGTGAATACTATTTATTATTCCGGTTTTGTTCAATTCTATGTAGTTATATTCCTTTAAATCTTACTGATTAATTGCAGAATATAACTTGTAAAAATCTTTAATCTAGTATGATTAAAATTTCATATATTACAGAAAATATTTGGAAGATTAGTAATAATTTATTATAATGCAATTGTTTTTTTAGTAATAATAAGTATACAACATCTAACAATTGCTAATAAGTTCCTCTTACAATCATATATAAATTTATAGTAATATTATATTATGTGTTATAATTAAAATGGTAGCCGAAGTAGCTTAGTTGGTAGAGCAGCTGATTCGTAATTAGCAGGTCGGGGGTTCAAATCCTCTCTTCGGCACCATGAATTAATGGAAATGTCATTTGCTTTATTCATAAAGGAATCAATAAATAAATCAGAAGTAAAATTTCAGAAGTTAGCAATAATAGTATTTATAGCTTCAATATTATGTATTATTTTGCCAGATTATACAGTGTTATCACCAGCTGCAGTTAGAATGCTAGTAATTTTTATATCAACCATGGTTGGTATTATATTGGAAGTATGTAATCCAATAATATTACTATTACTTGCAGTTACTTGTGCTTCATTATCCAAAACAATAGATGTCAAAATGGGATTTTCAGGATTTTCCAATACTGTCCCATGGTTATTATTCGTTGTATTATCCTTGGCAAAAACAATAAGCAGTAGTACGTTAGGATTAAGATTGGCTTATTTATTTATGAAATACTTCGGAGGTAGTATATTGGGTTTATCTTATAGTATTTTATTAACTGAAGTATTAATAGGTCCATTATTACCTAGTAACACAGCAAGAGCTGCTAGTTTAGATATGCCATTAGTAAAATCGTTAACTCAATATATATCATGTAATACAAAAAACGTATCTGAAAAGTCCATAGGCTCTTATTTGTCTTTTTTGGGTATTTGTGGAAATGCCACTAGTAGTGGATTATTTTTAACAGCTATGCTATCTAATACACTAATAGCTGAGGCCGTTACTCAATTTGGATTGAATGTAACTTGGACCAATTGGTTTCAATACATGATATTGCCATATTTTATCTTCTTAGTATTAATTCCATTCATGCTGCAATTAATTTGTAAACCTAAGGTACATAATCTAAGTGCATTAAAAGAACTAGCTGCTAAGAATTATAAAGAATTAGGAGCAATAACAAATCAAGAAAAATTAATAATCTTTGTGTTTTTAGGAATGTTAATACTATGGATACTATCTGAATTCTTACATATTCCAATAATGACAACTGCATTAATTGGTTTATGTATATTTATATTTACAGGGGTATTAAATATAAAAGATATATTGTCTAATTATGGTACTTTTAGTTCAGTTGTACTGTTAGGACTCATAATTTCTTTGGTAAATTGTTTAGTTGATTTGAAAGTTATTGAATGGTTCAGTGGAATTATAAGTAATAGTGTCTGTAATTTTGATAAATCTATAGTATTTATAATAATAACTGGTATATATTATTTTGCTCAATACTTCTTTACATCTGAAAGTTCAAAAATAATAGCTTTATATGTTCCATTTCTTAGTGCAGGAGTAGCTGTGGGAATAGATGCTAGAGTATTAGCTATAACATTAGCTGCATTTAGCTCAGCTTCTGATGTTTTAGCTAGTCACGTATGCCCAAGCGGTTTAACTTTATACTCTGCTGGATACTTGAGCTTTAAAAAATGGATGTCTTACGGTCTTATAATAGCCATATGCTTCCTAACCATATGGTACACATACATAGGAATATTTTTCTAAAATAAATAATTACTGGAGGATATGATTATCCCTCCTATTTTGCAAAAGTATTAATTGTTTTATTTAAATTAACATTTTATATCATAATAGTTAAGGTGAATTATATCTAGTTTCTTATTTAGTAAATTAGAAAATATATAAAAATTTCTAATTTGTATTTTTAATACAATTATTTAGTGCTATATTACCTATAAATCAAATTTTTTATAATATTATTTAACTTTTGTTGTTAATACTATACAAACTATTTATATTTTTATAAAAAATAATTTATTTAATACAT
>CAMJRB010000009.1 GCA_946408175.1 uncultured Holosporaceae bacterium | reverse complement strand
TATATTTTATTTTTAAATACTACTGGAAATATGAATAATACTAATTTAGTGATATCTGTTAATAAATGTTTATATTTTAATACATATATTTTGATATATTTTTAATATATTATTTCTATTAATAATAAATATTTAGTCTTGACTTGTTTTTGTTCGATTTAAACTAAATACTGAAGGGATTTAGAGAAATATTGTATAAATATTTTTTTATTGAAAATTTTTGATTACCAAAAATTAAAAGATTGTTTAAAAGGAGTATATAAACATGAATAAGAATGTATTAGTAGTATTATTTGGATATATTTTAAGTTTAAATATATCGAATTGCAATGCTATGGAAAATGAGGATGAGAATTTTTTAAATGGCGCATCGATTGATATTATTCAAGACAGTGTTATTCAAGAAGATGCGGGACAATATTTGCAAAATGGTCAAGACCTGATACAACAATTTGAAAATTCTGCAAAATCACTCCGTGAATATATAATCAAAGAACTATGGGACCAAGATATATATGAAAGGCAGCAAATTAGTGCGCAATTAAAAGCATTAATTGATAATTGGCCCAGTATTTCACAATACCTACTAAGTTGGCCAGATCCAGTAATATATAATAATATTATTCCAGTATTACAGAGGTCGCTAAATTGTCTTTGTAAGAGTAAATATATAAGTAGTCAACATTTTATAGAAATAACAAAACAGATTAGTAATTTACAAACAATAGCAGCTGACATATCTGATAATGTCAGCAAATATAAACATCCAATTTTGCGCGAGAAATAGTAAATCACATACACCAATATAGCAGTAGCGATGTACTGCTATACATTACTGTTATTTATATCATATTTAGAATTGTTTTTATTGTATTAATGGATTACATATCTCATATATTATTTTTACTAAGCATTATTTTTGATTTTGGAAAGAGTCTATAAAAATTTTCATCAGTAATATTCGATAAATGCTGTAAAGTACATTTTCTTTGTTCACAAATACATTCAGCAACATATCTAACGAATCCTGGCTCGTTAGTTTTACCTCTGTGAGGTATAGGAGCTAGATAAGGACTATCTGTTTCTATTAATAATCTATCCTCTGGTACGTATTTAGCGACTTCTCTTAGTTCTTGACAGTTCTTAAATGTTACTATTCCAGTCAAAGATAAATAAAAACCTTCATTTATTATTTTTTTTGCATTTTCTAAAGAATCTGTAAAACAATGAAAAACTGCATTATCAGTATACTGTTTTATTAATTTAAATAAATCATCACTAAAACATTCTCTACAGTGCAATATTATTGGTAAATCAGTATCTTTAGCCAATTGTAGCATTTCTTCAAACAATGGTAATTGTTTTTCTTTAGGAGCCAAGTCAGTATAGTGATAATCTAATCCTACTTCTCCTATAGCCACTATTTTATTATACTTCTTAGTTAATTCAAACATTTCCTTTATATTATAGCCACAGGCGTATTCTGTTGGGTGAATACCAATAGAACATACTACGTTATCATAAGTATTAGCTATATCAATATTCTGTAACATATGCTTATTATCAGTACCAACGGTTAAAAAATTAGTAACTCCCATAGAATAAGCAAATTTAATTTTATTGTCTAAATCATTGAATATATCATCATAAAACAAATGACAATGAGAATCAATCATAAATATACTCCTTTCTTTATTAATAACAAAACTAATTGAAACATACATTTACTGCATATGTCAATTATATGATAATTTATCATTGTATTGTTCTGTTGGGTTAACTAAATATATATTGCACTATATATAATCTAAAAATAATGTTTAGAGTGTTCTTATAGTAGTTATATTTAATATATGCACAAACACTATGCTGTTTTTCTATTGCTTGTAATAATAATTACATTCTATTATTCGCTATTTGTTGTGCTAACTATATTTATATATTATTTACTAAAAATTTCTATTTTGTACTGTATTTTATATTTGATTTCAATACATATAAATTTTTAACTAAGATTTAGTGGTTCAATAATACAGACAAATAGATATTATATTAAAAATATATAAGTATGTTTTTTTTCTATATTATTGAAACGCTACATTCAATACAAATATATTGTTTTGTTTATTTTTACAGAAAAATAATTATAACTATATAATTGTGGATTACAGTATTAAAAATACTTAAACTGATGACGGAATTTATTAACACTTAATATAGTACAATATTTAGAAACAAATTTATAAATTAGAAATAAATAATAATAGTCTGTTCATATTATTAAACAACAATTGTAAAAATAAATAGCTAATTTAAACATAAGTTGCAATAATGTTACAATTTATTTACTATCTACTGCAAATTAATAGTAAAAACTGTATCATTAAAAAAGAAATAAAAATAATATAAATTGACCTGTACTACACAGTAGCAGTTATAATATGCAGAAAAGTTTAGAAAGGGATTATACAAAATATGGAACTTTGTTTATATCAGCCAATGATTGCTCAGAATGCTGGGACGCTAACTAGATTATGTGCTTGTTTTAATATACCTATAAGTATTATAGAACCAGCTTCTTTTATTATCGGTGATAAAAAGTTTAAAAGAGCTGGAATGGACTATATTGATAAAACTACAATTAATTTATATGATTCATTTGAACAATACAAAGAAATTAACAAAAATAATAGGATAATATTGTTAGATACTAAAGCAACTACTATGTATTATGATTTTTTATTTGATAAAAATGATTGCTTAATGGTAGGTAGTGAAAGTACTGGAGTTCCAGACTCTGTTTATAATAATTGTGAATATAAAGTAAAAATACCAATGAATAGTAATACAAGATCATTAAACGTAGCCATAAGTGCAGCTATAGTACTATCAGAAGCTTTAAGACAAAAGAACTACTTTAGTATTAAAAATAGCGAATAAATCTATATTATATTAGTTGCATATATAACATAATTAGCTGTAGTTATTATAATTTCCTAAAGTTTTGTACTGTATTATTAAAAACATTAAACAAAATCGATAAATATAATACAAGATTTTTAATTACAGCAATAAGTAGTAGCGATATTAATATCTGAGCAAAAATGATATAAATTACGATAACTAAGGCATTATTATATAATACACATACATTATTGTAATTATAAATATATTATTAATTAATGTAGCTATAATTGTTAAAGTGGTAAGAAAAAGCACATATTTTAATATAAAATTATAATATGCACACAATATATTCATTATTAGTAATATACAATATTGTAACTAAATACATTTCTAGTAATATAAAAATCATTGCGGCTAAATAATCATTTACTATATATAATAGTAAATAAATTTATAATACATATGATATATAGTTATAATAAATATAAAATTATTAACTAAAGCTATATTGATATCATATACACTGAAAGGAATTATTTATTTTATTAAATAGAATAATAAATAAAATTATATTAAGAATTTATTATTCTTCAATAACAAACTATATAAAAATTATTTAATAGATATATTTTAGTAAGTAGAATTTCTCTTAATAATATTTAAATAATTTATGGGCGTAACTCTTGACGGATTTTTGGTAATGTCATATACTAGCACTCAGAAGGGCATAGTGCTAATAGATAGCACTTGTTATTAGGAGTAAGAATTATGAGTATTGCTTTCAAACCTTTATTTGATAAGGTTTTAGTAGAAAGATTAGCAGCAGAATCCAAGACTGCTGGAGGTTTAATAATTCCTGACACTGCAAAGGAAAAACCTATGCAAGGTAAAGTAATAGCAGTTGGAGAAGGAGCAAGAAGTGAATGCGGACAGTTAATTCCAATGACAGTAAAAGTGGGAGATACAATATTGTTCGGCAAATGGGCAGGTAACGAAGTAAAAATTAATGATAAAGATTACTTAATAATTAAAGAATCTGATATTATGGGTATTTTTGAATAATTGGGAGGTATATATTTATGACTGCTAAAATGATAAAATTCAGTGAAGAAGCTAGAAATAAAATTCTAAATGGAGTTAATACATTAGCTAACGCAGTAAAAGTTACTTTAGGACCTAAGGGAAGAAATGTATTAATTGAAAAGTCTTACGGAGCTCCACATATTACTAAAGATGGAGTAACAGTAGCTAAGGAAATAGAACTAAAAGATAAACTAGAAAACCTTGGAGCTGCTATGATTAAGGAAGTAGCTAATAAGACTTCAGATTTAGCAGGTGATGGTACTACTACTTCAACAGTCTTAGCTCAGGCTATAATCAAAAAAGGTATTAAATCAGTAACAGCTGGTGCTAATCCAATGGATTTATTAAAAGGTATCAATTCAGCTGTTGATAATATAGTAAATTTCCTTAATAAACAATCGAAAAAGATATCTACAAATAATGAAATAGCACAGGTAGGTTCTATATCTGCTAATGGGGATAAAGAAATAGGTAACTTATTAGCGAGTGCTTTTGAAAAAGTAGGCAAGGAAGGAGTAATTACTATTGAAGAAGCCAAATCCTTTAAAACTGAATTAGATGTTGTTGAGGGAATGCAATTTGATAGAGGCTACATTTCTCCTTACTTCGTCACTAATTCTGAGAAAATGATTGCTGAATTAGATAATCCATACGTATTCTTATATGATAAAAAACTATCAGCTTTACAGCCAATGTTACATCTTTTAGAGGCAATAGCGCAATCTGGTAGACCTTTATTAATAATTGCTGAAGATGTTGAAGGAGAAGCTTTAGCTACATTAGTAGTTAATAAATTAAGAGGAGGATTAAAAGTAGCAGCAGTAAAAGCTCCTGGATTCGGAGATAGACGTAAAGCTATGCTTGAAGATATAGCAATATTAACAGGAGGAACATTAATATCCGAAGATATTGGTATTAAATTAGAAAATGTAAATCTTTCAATGCTAGGAACAACTAAGAGAGTAAGAATTACTAAAGATGAAACAACTATAGTAGAAGGATCGGGAGATAAACAGCAAATAAAAGATAGATGTGATCAAATAAAAGTCCAAATAAAAGATACAACTTCAGATTATGATAAAGAGAAATTACAAGAGAGATTAGCAAAATTATCAGGAGGAGTAGCTGTTATAAGAGTAGGTGGAGCTACTGAAGTAGAAGTAAAAGAAAGAAAAGACAGAGTAGACGATGCTTTACATGCTACTAAAGCTGCTATAGAAGAAGGTATATTGCCAGGCGGTGGAGTGGCTTTATTAAGAGCTATATCAGTACTAGATAATATTAAGGCAGACAATGAAGACCAAAAGACAGGTATTAACATAATAAAACGTGCCATTCAGGCACCTGCTAAGAAAATAGCTTGCAATGCTGGAGAAGATGGAGCAGTAGTAGTTTCAAAAATATTAGAAAATACAGATATTAATTATGGATATAATGCAGCAACTGGAGAATATGTAGATATGATGAAGTCTGGTATTATAGACCCAACAAAGGTAGTAGTAACAGCTTTACAAGCAGCTAAATCAATAGCTGGATTATTCTTAACTACAGAATGTATAATAGCTGAAGATCCAGAAGACAAAAAAGAACAAGCAATGCCAAATCCTGGAATGGGAGGAATGTATTAATAATTAATAGGTTAGGGTATATAAATAAATATACCCTTTTTTCTTACATTAATTATTATACTTGAACTAATTATTAGTAACGAATACTATAATCTTAAGTAGCTATTAATTAGTTCTATACTAGATGTGTTTTCATTATTCCATTGCTGTTTCATATTCTATATCTTCATTGCTTTTGTCACTATTATTCTTAGCATTAAAGTGGTGTAATATCTTCATAATTAAGTGATTTAATATTATTAGTATTATTAGGCTGAGTAATACCCATCATTTTTCTCCACCTCCATATTTATACCATCACCATAATCTGGAGAATGTGCTGCTATTGTGCTGTGTCTGGTGTCATTGATATCATATTCTTTTTGGTTAGTTTCATTCTCATGTTTGTAATCATAGGGATCAATTTTGGTATTGTTATTCATATGGGACTGATTATTGTTATAATTAGGCTGTTTACTATTATCGATATCATTATCCTCTGAATCGGATAATATCATTAAACTCTGTCGTAAATTGCTCTGTTTATTCGCATCAAATTGGCTCCTCTTATATATAGGAAACTGATTATTATTTGCATTATCTTCAGTATCTTCCATGTAGTATTTTCCACAAGAACTCTTATTTTCCTCCTCACACGGCTGTCCATTAGGACACATGTTATTACATTCAAATTTATTTTCCTGACATTCATTATTCATGTTATTATATTTGGGATCTTCTTGATTAACTGGAGGATAAGGACCTAACTCCTGAGCTGTAGAAACTGGAGAGCAAACTTCTTCACCGTTTAGTATACTTGTTTGTTTTAAATCTTTGTTTTCATTGAACTGTTTTCTATCATTATTATTTTTTGTACCAAATTGTGTTGTTTCATTTTGAATTTTTGCTCCAGATGGCGTTTCTTGTCCTGCACTTGGATTAAATTCCATTGTAAAACTACAATTGTTTCCTATCATTACCAATGCTGATAATACTATCAAATATTTTTTCATAATGTTTCATCCTTAATAAATCCTATTCAATTATAGAATACTATTAATTATTTAAATATTAGTTAATATATACTATTACCATCTAAATAAATTTCTTCATTTATATGTTGTCCATTATATATACCATTTCTACCAGTAGAATAACTTTCCTCATTTATATGTTGTCTATCATATATACCATTTCTACCAGTAGAATAACTTTTTTCATTTGTCTGTTGTCCATCGTATATACCATTTTTACCAGATGAAGAACTTTTTTCATTTGTCTGTTGTCTATCATATATACCATTTCTACCAGATGAATAAGCAATAGAGTCTTTTTCTAGATCCATTAGACGTAGCATCTCACCAATTGATAGATCAAAAAATGGATCTTGAGATTGTGCCTCATATTCAGATTGTTCATAATTTGATAGCAAAGTAAAGCGTCTAATAATAGATGGGTCTAGATTTTCCATTTCTACTAAGTTATCATGCAATTGAGATTGTTCATCATCTTCCCGCAGCTTATCAAAATAATTGTTCCTAGTAAATTCTGACTTATTTCTCCTATCTTTGTATATTCCATTATTAGACTGATCGTGACTTTGCATGTTATTTCCGGGAATATCATTCTTATTAGATTGTTTAGGCTTAGATTGCGGATATTGTAATAAATTGTTCCTATATGGATTATGTGTCCCATGTATTCTACCTGTTTGTGCATTAAATCTATTAAGTTCATCTTTTATTTGAACTGACAAGTTTTTTGCCTGCTCTTGTTCCGACTTTTTACTAGGAATTTTTGACCCATCTCCAAATTGTCCACCTTTTTTCAATTGTGTTTTACCTTTAAGCTTACCAAGTTCTAATCTAGATTGAATATCTGCTTGTGACGTAGATATCTCTTGTCCTCTAGCATAATTCATAGCAGAGACAAAACCACCACCTATCAACATTATTGCTGATAATATTGATAAATATTTAATATTCATAATATTTATCCTGTAAAATAAATCCTATTTAGTTATAAGATAATATTGAAGATTTAATTATTAGTAAATAAATAATAATTTTTTATACTTTTATTGAATATATAAAACCTTTGGTTATTATTAATGGGGAAAAATTATTGTATATTCCCCATTCTTTTATTACTCTCTATTGCATTACATTGACTACATGAGCTATTTCTCAAATCATCAATATCTAATTTACTGCTATTAAAATTATTTTCTTATTCCTCAAAACTTAAATTTCCTCACTATCAAATGTTGTCTCTCTTCCAGAGTCATCATATCCCGGTTCAATAGACTCATAGTCTCATTTACCATACAAATAACCTTGTGGTGTGCCTTCAGGAATAGTATCATACTCGAAATTTTCCATATCAGTTTCATCATCCAAACGTTCCATAACATTTTTATCGTTAGGTGTTATAGCTGGTCTCCCAGATATATCATTGTTGTTATCACCAAAATCATCCAAATTTACATCATCAAGAGAGGCTGTAGCAGGTCTACCATATATCTCATTGTTATTCTCCAAATCATCCCAATTTAAATTACCAGGTACATTATTTTTTTGTCCTTTACTAATGCTTTTTCTACTACCCGGTTCCATGAGAATATCATCTTCATTACTATCAGTGTCATAAATGAGATTTGGCGCAGCATTATCATAACCATCATCTGCAAAACTAATATTGCCACTTATCAACAACATTGTTGATAAAATTAATAAATACTTCTTCACAGTATTTCTTCCATAAGTAAATCCATACTTAATCATAAGTGTAATGAAGAATAATTAAATATCCGTTAAGATTAATAAAAATAAGTATTAAAATTATACTCCCATATACATAGTAGTATTTGTAGTCGCCATACATGCTCGTACTACTATGCTTAATTCATAAATATTCTACATCTTATTGTTAATAATTTGTTACTTCTAGTAGTTTTTTCGTCATTACTTTTTAGTAATATTTCAATAAGATATTGGTATATTTTCAACTATTATAAAATATAATTATTTTACCGAATAACAATTTATTAATTTTTAATAGTACTTACTTTTCACAAAATAACAGTAGGTTTAGGTTCACTTTTTGCATTTTGCATACATTGGCCATTATCGTAATACTGACTATTATTAATATTTACATTGTCGGCTTTCACAAATTCAGCATCAAATATTTCATCTTCTCCTGGCTGTTCTATTTGTGATTCGTCCACCGAATTTAAAAAATCCAAATCTTCTTTAAATGAATCATTATTTGTATTAATATCATTGTTATTTTTTACTGTATTAGCTAATACACTATTATTATTTACTATTGGTAAATTATATTGTGCGTGTTTTCCAGTTTTTAAACTACTACTATTGCTTGCATCATCATTTGTTAATACTACATTATTAGTGTTTGTTATATTTGCCTCTTCATTGACATTTTTCGTTTCATTGATTACATTATTGTTTGATTTCTGTTGTACTGATTTTTTATTATTGTCCTTGATCTTACAAAGTGGTTCAATCATATTGTCATTCTCTTCTGCTAATGAAATTAATAAATGTTCCTCCTTAGTGTCCAGTGTTCCATTCTTATTACTGCACTTATTCATTAATACATTGTTATTATTTAATGTATTATATAAATTCTCTTGCACATTATTACAAGTTTTATTATCCGAATTATTATCTTGAGTTTGTTTAGAGATTATTGTCCGTTTTTTGCGTAATAATGTAGTATCATTTTTTTGAGTAATATCAGTTAGTTTTTTACTTGTATTAATAAATTGTTTGTGAATTTTATTATTATCATATCCACGCTTATTTACAAAAATATTATCCAATTCTTGCATAGTAAAGCTGTTATTACTAAATAATAATAATGCTAGTAACAATATGTTGCTATACTTCATAGTTATATTCCGTTATTATAACAATAAATATGTTATAACATACAAAACGTTTTTATCTCAATAAAAAAATTAACTCTAATAATTACTAATATATTTACAAGCAAAATTGTAATATATTGTGCGTATTTTACCATAGTTATATAAATACACAAAGGTATATAATCTGCAGTTAAGTTTATCACCTATACTATTTCATTTTATATTAGTAAATATATCTTAGATTAATATATAATTCAATATAATAACAATGTATCTTATATAAATAATATAATTATTGTTATAATATTTAATTTGCATTTATATAAATTAACAATTAGATTGATTCCTATTAGTACACAATAATAATATTGCTCTATTCAATAATACATATAATAAAATGCATGCTACGGAATATTAAACTCAATTATTATATGTAATTCCCAGTATATTAAAAATTTTTAACAGAAAATATTAAAATTGCATTAATGGCTACTTATAAATTGCTTGTATTTGTCATTTGTTTGTACAACTGCGTTGTCCGAACTCGTTTGTACAACTATGTTGTCCGAACTGGTTTGATTCTATGTTATAATTATTATAACCTTATATAGTTAGGTATTGTTTTTATAATTAGTATTATAAATAAGGAGAAATTTGAATGAGTACAGATGGCAAAGCTCAGAATCAACCTGAGTTTTCAAAACTAAGAGCAATGGTATGGCCCATACATAACTATGAACTGAAAAAATTCTTACCTATGGGACTGATGATGTTATGTATTCTTTTCATTTATACATTGCTTAGAGATTTAAAGGATACATTGATGGTTAGTAAAGCTGTTGGTGGTGGTGCTGAAACCTTGAGTTTCTTGAAACTATATGGAGTTACCCCATCAGCAGTTATTTTTATGATTATTTTTGTAAAATTAGCTAATGTATTTGAAAGAGAAAAACTATTCTATGTTATAGTACTGTTTTTCTTATCTTTTTTTGTTTTATTTGGCTTTGTAATGTATCCATTGAAGGAAACATTACATATGTCAGCTGAGACAATAGCTTCATTGCAAAAATCTTGGCCCCATTTATATTGGTTATGGCCAGTGTTAGGCAACTGGAGTTTCTCATTGTTTTATATACTTTCAGAGCTGTGGGGAAGTGTTGTGTTATCAGCCTTATTCTGGCAATTCGCTAATGAAATAACTAAAGTTACTGAAGCTAAACGATTTTATAGTTTATTTGGATTTGTGGGTAACTTTGGATTACTAGCTTCTGGTTCTGTTATATTAATTTGTGCTAACTTAGCTAAAGCTAGTGCCAACTTAGGAGCTTCTGATACTTTTGCAACAAATTTAAGGTACCAAATGGGAGCAGTAATGTTTTTCGGTACTATATTAGTTGGTATTTATAGATGGATGAATAAAAAAGTATTAACTGATCCTAAATACTATAATCCTGATGAAGTAGGAGTAAAGAAAAAGAAACCTAAAATGGGTCTAGGTGAAAGTGCTAAAATGATATTTACTTCACCTTATTTGATGTTAATAGCAGTCCTAGTATTGGCCTATGGTTTATCAATTAACTTAATTGAGGGTGTTTGGAAAGGGCAAATAAAAATGCTTTATCCAGATCCAAACGATTACAATGCTTTGATGGGTAAATTATCTTTAACTACTGGAGCATTAACAATTGTTGTTATGTTAATAGGTTCTAATATACTTAGATTACTTTCATGGAGAACTTCAGCTTTAATAACTCCAGTTTTCTTATTGATAGCTAGCTGTGTATTCTTCGGAGTTATTATATATGAAAATCTCCACGGTAGAGATGCTATGATAATGGGTCAAGGAGTGCTATATATAGCAGTTATTACTGGTTTAGTACAAAATGCTTTCACTAAGGGTGTTAAGTATTCACTGTTTGATTCAACAATGCAAATGGCTTATATACCACTAGGCCAAGAGCAAAAAGTAAAAGGACAAGCAGCTGTGTCAGTTTTAGCTGGTAGAGGAGGTAAATCAGGAGGTGCTCTTATTCAATCTACTTTACTAATGGCAGCAGGTGGTGGAGCTTCTTTGGCTGGCTTGGTTAACATATTAGGATCAATAGTATTTGTAGTTGTTATGATGTGGATAATATCAGTAGTTAACTTAAGTACTAGATTTGAAAGATTAACTAGTGAAAAAGCTAAAGAAAAAGATGCATTAAATAACAATAATAATGAATCTATTAGTAACAGTGCTAAAGAAGAAGCAAGTCAAACTACAGAAAATTCAAATAATAATAGCGAAAATAAATAATAATCTCTATTAACAAATAGTAGGTATTTTTTTTGTAATAATACCTACTGTTTTTTTATAATGCAATCATAATCATGTTTTCATTGATTACACATATTCATCTTGAAAGATATGCGTGAATACTATATAATACTGCTCATTAACAATAGAGTGCATTGATACTGATTATTATCAGTTGCTAGCAATTGTATGTTATAATAACACTATGTTGTCTGTTATTGGAAAGGAGGGAAGGGAGTACATGGATATACCTGTTGCTGATAATAATGTAGATCAGGCTTTGCGCATTTTAAAAAAGAAAATGCAAAGAGAGGGGGTTTATAGAGATATGAAAATTCACAGACGTTATGAAAAGCCCTCTGAAAAACGTACACGTAAGAGAAAAGAAGCATTACGTCGTACACGAAAAGTAAATCGTAGACGAAGTGAAAACGTGTCTTGTTAATTAATAACTAAAGGCTGCTTAAATGCAGCCTGTTTTATTCAAAATAACATATTATATTAACAGTTTTTACTCTGTAAAACTATTTAATTATTTATTCATGTTTTATTTTATAATATATGTATTCGAAACTTCATTGGTAAAGGATATAGTAATAAATTTATAGAAAATTTAAGTAATATAATAACTTATATTAAATTAAATAATTGTGATGATATATTGTAAATATTGTCCTAATAAATAAATGCAGATTTGTTGGATTAATTAATAATATTTTTAATTTTTATTTTGATTTGCATTATTAATAATCGTATTAATATAGCAATATTATTATGTAAAATGTATATTGTATTATAGTACATACTAAAAAATTAGAACTTGTATTTTATTATAAATAATATGTTATCATATAACTATATATTATTTTAATACTTGTTAATGCAGGAAATTACTCTTAGAACCCATCATGTTATATGTATTCAAAGCTTTATTGGTAAAGGATATAGTAATAAATTTATAGAAAATTTAAGTAATATAATAAATTATCTTAAATTGAATAATAATCAAAAGTGTATCAAACTAAGTAATAATTGTGATGATATTTGTAAATGTTGTCCTAATAAATTACATAGTAATACATGCAGAAAAGAAGAATTTATTAAGCATTTAGATGAATCCTATAAACAAATATGTAATTTTGATTACAATACACAATATAGTCTAGAAGAGTTAAATAATATTATAAAAAATAATTTAACCATAGATAAATTTAAAAACGTATGTGGAAACTGTGAATGGTTTTTTATTTGTTCTAAATTAATTAAAAATATAATATAAATGTTTATTACAATATGATTACTTATATTATTATACTGTTTAATTATAATAAAAAATATTGTTCTGAATACTGTCAAACAATATTTGTATTATGATATGTAAATATATAATAAAAAACAATAATATTATTAAAAGTCTTTTATTTGCTAATAATATTTTATATTTAGCAACATTACAGAATATTAAACTGTAATGTCGTGTGTTATTCAGAATAACTTCAAGTTATTGACTAGTTTATAGTGTAATATCTGCATTATATAGTATTAGTAATATTAATTAAAAATTTCATTAAATAATATTACAGCTTGTTTTAAAGTTTTTACTAATGGATTCGTATTGTAATATTCTGCCCAGTATTTATCTGTGCCATATTTTGCTGTAATGGGTTTATTGCATTGATGGATAAAATCAACCATCTTATTCCAAGAATCTATATGGCGTTTACTATCAATATAACTAATTTCATCTAAATATTTTTGTTTTTCATTATTTGCTAGTTTATCATTACCTTCTATAATCTTTGCCAACGATTCAATATTGTATTGTAATTTATCAGAATTATTACTAATATCAAAAATATTTCTCTCCAAAGCTTTAGTATTATTAACTTTTGTACATATCAAATCAATTACTGGTGTAAAATTTACTATTCCATTGCAATCTTTTATTTTGTCATTAAAAACCAATTCAAAATATTGAGCAATAATCATATTGAAAAATTCAATATTTAAGTCCAATTTATAATAACATTTATTTATTTTATTTCTAATTCCACTATTAATATTATTAAATATTCTAAATATTTTTAAATTATCATATCTATGGGACATTTGAGATTGGTTAGATTGATTATTGTAAAATAACCAATTAAATATTAATGAGAAATTCATCAAAGCTTTAGCTTTTATACGAGGAATTGTATTAATTACATTTTTGTAAGCATCTCGGTTTAACAATTTTTTATTGTTAGTCATTTCATTCTTATATTGTAATCTTATTAAGTTTCTTAATACACCATTAGTATAATTTTGTGCATCATAATTGATGAACTCAGCACAATCATTACCATCTTTGCTTGTAATATATTTATCAGTAGTAACAATATCTTTTAAATTAGCAATTAATACTTCTTTACTAAAATCGTTTATACTATTATTGGCTATATTTATACTATTACTAACTAACTGTTCATTTTCCACAAACTGATTTTGATTAATTGAGTTAGCGCTATAAGCAGTAGTGACTATTAATAAAGAAGCTGCTATTAAATATTTTGCAAAAACAAATGTCATAATTATACCCCTTTCTTTAATATTGCAAATAAAATATTCAATTTGCAATAGAATTTTAACATATTTTTCGCATATCCAAGATATATTTTAAGGCAAGTAATATTATACATATTGTAATATATATTATATACTTAATAAGTATAAAATAAATATTGTTAATGATATTTTTACTAAAAAAGTATTAGAATTAAATTGCTATGTTTTAAAAAAGTAAAATTATGAATAATACATTCAAAATAAGACGTATTATAGTCTGTGTACTAATGCTAGTAAATACAAATTTTAGTTATAGTTCTGATACTAATCAAAATTTGGAAAACGCAACTCCAAGCACTAGTGATAATTCTCAGTCTGGGAAACAAGCAACTTTAAGCCGGCTCGAGCCCGAATTCTGGACAAATTCATTGTCATACCGTCTACGTTTATGCGAAATGTATGTTTATCCAATACTAACCGGTAAGGATAAGGAAAGAATAGATCACTTCCAAGAAACACTACGTAATGCATCCCAGTTCTATAACGACGAAGAAATTCTAGATCGTGTAGTACGTGTAATAAAATCAATTATGGAGAACATATATAGATATAAAGATATAGATGATAACTGGTTCAGAATGAAGCAAAGGCTTTATATTAATAATCTTCAGTCACTCATCAATAACTATCCGTTATCGGCTGGTCAAAAACAGCATGTAAATCAAATAATACAGGATTGTGAAACAATGACGCCTGACTTATGGCGAAATAAAACTAACAAAAATACTTAAGATAATACTGCACCAAGTAATTTAGAATCAAATTAATTGATTATACATACTGTCTGAGTTTGCTTTGTGAATTAGACAGTATTTAGATGTTTTTATTACACATACCGTTTTGGTATTGTATTTAGGAATAAATATTGTAGGATTATATGCTATAATGAAATTATGTTAATTGATAAACATTTTATTGTATATTATCAATAGGATATTTAATAAAACATAATGGTTAATTTTTAATGACAAAAGAAGATTTAGTGGAGTTTAATGGAACTGTATTAGAAGTATTATCGAATGCCATGTATAAAGTAAAATTAGAAAACGGTCATGAAATAATTGCTTATACTGCTGGTAGAATGAAGAAAAATAGAATAAGAGTATTAGCAGGAGATAAAGTAACAGTTGAAATTACTCCTTACGATTTAAGTAAAGGTAGAATAGTATTTAGAGAAAAATAAATAATGAAGAATCTAATAGTTAATTTACTAAATGATAAAAAAGTAAATGATATATGTATATTTGACTTATCTAGCAATAGTAATAAATTAGTAGATTATTGTATAATAGGTTCTGGAACATCTTCAAAACATACTCAATCAGTAGCTGAATACTTAAGTAAGTTATTTAAAAGTAAAGGAATAATACCCAATATTGAAGGTAATGCCAAAGATGGTTGGGTAATAGTACAAGCTAATGGAATAGAAGTGCATTTATTTAAACCCGACTTAAGAACTTATTATGATATTGAATCATTATTATTGTCATTGCCGAATGTGAAAGCAATTAATCAATACTAAAAATTAAATATTCAATAAGGATATTTATTTATTATAGCTGACTGTAATATATACCCACCTTATATATTATCGATGGGTATATTGCATTTATACAAAATATTAATCAGTAATTAGTCTGTTGATGCTAGTATGTTGTACTCCTCAATGTAAGCTATTAAAGGTTTTACAAAATCAAGATATTGTTTTTCTGGTGGGAATTGATCAGATTGCATGTCTACTATGTCCTGTGCCAGTTTAGTAAATGCGTTTCTGTTTAATGTTTTGCCGTCTTTCTGTATAGAATATACATCCTCAGAAGTTTTACTTATATCCCATTTTGGTAGATGATACCATTTAATATAGTGCAAAAGATCTACTATTTGACGTTTGATGTCGTATACAACATGCTCTTGTCTGCGAATTATATCTTTTGTATCATGATATATGATGTGATACTCTTTAATTTTCTTTTGATTGTACTTCAATAATTGCTCAATGTCCTTAATGGATTCTTGCATTATTGCGTTAGTAACACCATTATTATCCAGTGCGATCATTTGTTTGTAATCTTTCAACCATTTGATAATATATGTAGTGTAATTTTCAAACTTTGTTTTTAATTCTGACTTCTCGTAGAATAATCTGCAGTAAAATACATTAATATTTAAATCTATTGGGTTTTGAAAGTATTGAAATATTAATTTTTTATCATACTTTGATATTGTCTTATTCTCCATTATTGTTATATTTACACAATCAAAGACTTTTTTTAGTGTTTCAAAACCTTGGAAAAACATAGCCTCAACATCTCCTGGTTGGAAAAGTCCTGCTTGAAATGTGACATGTTCTAATATGTTTTTTATATTATTAGAAAACAAACTAATTCCGTTTGATAAAACCTGAAAGAATTCCTTAATGTTAACATTTTTTGTATTTATAATTTCTTTATTTGTGCTATCACTGTACGTGTTTATTTGACCATCATTGTATATCTTAGCTAATAACTGAAAATATTCATTAAATATCTTAGTAATATTCTCACAATCATTAATACTAAATCGGAATGCTGGTCTTTCACTAAAAAAGTTTTTTTTATTACGAAGACAGCTATCAATCATGTATAACATCTGCTGAAAACAATAAAACATGGGCACACCGGCAATAGAGTTGCGTAGTATGTTTTTTTGTCGTATATTTTCGTTTAGCTTATCCCTATCATATATACATTCATCTCGTAATATATCAACAGTCCATGGTCTATCATTTAGTTTCTGTATAGATATTGAAAGTGGTTGTGCGTCAACATTAGAGCATTCTGCATAATTTAAAGCACAAAATATATAGCCAACTATTACAAGTATTTTGATTGATTTCATACAATTAACTAATTAACCAAATCATTATTTGTATTATACAATAAAATATGAAAAAATTGCAATAACAAATTTTTCAAATATTGGACCTTATGGAAATTAGGAATGTTCCCTATAAAATATAGCATAAGAACAATAATTTACATAAATTTTTAAAACAAATACTTACATATCAACTACAATGTAAAGTATTGCAGTTATTAAAATGCAAAAGTATCAATTAATAATTTAACGTTTAAACACAAATATTACACTTTTGCACGTACAAATATAAGAACAAGAAAATAATCACATAACCCATATTTGTTTAGAAATTGGTCTATTTTTTTCGAGAAACAAATAAGTATAATAGTCTTGTGCTTTGTTATGAAGATTTTCAAAAAAATAATAATATTCGTTAAGCGTCTTAATTTTGTCATCAAGATTATTTTTTATTTTAGTGAATGTATCTTTCAAATGTGCATTTTGCGACTTTGCAACTTGAATTTCACTATGTGCTATAATATCCAGCAGTTCGATTTTTATTAACTGTGCAAGCTCTTTTTGTTCGATAGTTATATCATACATCTTGCAATACAAGTACTTATAATGTGAAATATTATTTTCCGCTATATACATGACCTTCTTATTATTACTTACTGCTTCTTTTAATATTGGACCAAACACACTATCATCCTCGTGGATGAATTTTTTAAGTTCATCGGACAATTCTGTAATAAAATCCGTAAAAGCTTCAAATTTTGTTTTTGATTCAGAATTATCATAGAAAAATCTGTTGCAAAAAACCTCAAGATCGTCTAGTATGTTTTGTATGTAGTTCTCTAATATCTCTTTTTTATCATTATCTGATATAGTCTTATTATTATTTACCAAATTCTGTACATATTTAAAAATTTCAATCACTGTCTTACAACCTTGGTAAAATATATACTCAGTGGCTTGATATGTATAAATGTTGGTATCTGTACTGCCTATTCTTTGATGAATACCATCATTCGTGTATAGTATATTCGTAATATCATATGCAAAAATAACCATTACATTGTTTAAATAATTAAAGAATTGTCTAATAGTTATTGCATCCTTTATATTATTAATATTTAAGTAACTACCTGGACTAATTAAGTCTTTAATCGCATCACGCGTTACTTCTATTTTAATAGAATACTGATTTACTCCTCTCTGACCGTTATATTTTTTCTTGCTTAAATATTCAAAATATTCGTCAATTATATTAATAATAGGCTTACAATCGTTAATACTACAGTATCCAATTGGTTCTTCCGCATAAGAACTCCTATAGTTTGCCAAAAACCGATTGCACCTCTCTTTCATAGATACTAGTATCCCATTAAATTGATCATACAACTTTTGACCTGAAACACACTGTTCCAGTAAGCTTGGATGAACATTATAGTTAGGCCCTTTAATCTTTCCGTGAATTAAATTATCTATTGGTATTTCTTCTAAGTTTTGAAATTTCTTGATACTATATTTCTGGTTTTTGTTTACTATTGTAGGTAGTTCAGTATACACTGTCTTCGTCGACTCAGCACATTCTGCACAATTTAAACCATACAATATTGGTACAATTACTGCTATTAATTTTAGTAATTTCATAATATTAACTAATTAACTAAACAACTACTTATAGTATAAAATAAATTGTTAGAAAATTACAACTGTTAATTCAACATTATTGAAAGAATTTGTATATTGTATAGTGGTCTAATTTATAGATATTTGTTTTAAAAATAACAGTATTTTACTTAATTAAAGCAACTAATACAAAAACTGTATTAGTCCAATTATTGCAAATATAAATGATATTATCCAAAATCTAACTACAATAGTGCTTTCCTTTAATCCATCTTGATTGCTTATAAGTGTATTTATGTAATCGTTTGGTGCATCAGATGATCTTAGCTCAAAATGGTGATGTAATGGTGCCATTCTGAAGAATCTTTTTTTAGTCTTTTTGTAATATAAGACTTGAATTATATCTGATAATGTTTCTATTACAAATATCCCCCCTATTATAGCATAAGTAAACTCTTGTTTTAATATTACTGCAATAAATCCTAATACAGCTCCTATTGCTAATGATCCAGTATCTCCCATAAAAACTTTAGCTGGATATGTATTAAACCATAAAAATCCTAATCCAGCCCCTGCTAAAGCACTTAGTAATACACATAACTCTCTTTGTTCAATATTTAAATAACTTATTATTAATAAACTTATAGAAGTAATTATAATAGGACCTATTGCTAATCCATCCAATCCATCAGTCAAATTTACTGCATTCGAACTACCTATAATTACAAATACTGCCCATGGTATAAATAAATATCCTAAATTTATAAATAAATCTTTACAAAATGGAAAGTATAAATTACTATTATAGTTCATGTATTTATAAGCAATATAACAGTTTATACTTGCAATTACTATTTGTAACAATATTCTTAATTTAGCACTGATTCCATGATAATCCTTTTTGGAGACTTTTTTATAGTCGTCTAGAAATCCTACAAAACTAAATCCCAATAATACAAGTAACAATAATAATATGAAAATATTACTTAAATTACAAAAT
Source organism: uncultured Holosporaceae bacterium (assembly GCA_946408175.1). Classification (GTDB taxonomy): domain Bacteria; phylum Pseudomonadota; class Alphaproteobacteria; order RUG11792; family RUG11792; genus RUG11792. The sequence continues at coordinate 10,210 of CAMJRB010000009.1, read as the reverse complement.
AATAAAGATGAAGATAATACTGATAATATAATTAAAATTCCTCCCATTGTAGGAGTGCCTTTTTTTGTCTGGATATGAGATTGAGGACCATCGTCCCTTATTGGTTGTCCTCCGTGTTGTTTTTCTGATAAATATTTTATAAATTTATTACCGAAACATAACAATATTCCAAATGATATAAAAAATGATAATAAAGACCTAGTAATTATACTTAACATATTATAAATTGATACTATACTTTATATAAATAATTATATAAATATCTAAAAAATGTTGCTAGATTAAAATTATTTCAATATATTTATATACTTCACTCAACAAATACAGAATATATGTTAACAATATATTTACTAATAACAAATTATACTATAATTATAAGGTATGAAAATATTTTATTATGAATAAATTACTTATTACAGTATTGAGTTGTTTAACATTTGTTAATTTGTGTGGATATACAAACGAATATGAAGCATATATGGAAAAAGTAGAGGCACAAAAAGCGTGGGAAAAAACGCAGAAATTATATGCTGTATCTCATGATATTGCTAATAATATAGTTGCAATTATTAGAGATATTAAAACCTTATATTTAGATGAAAATGATTTAAGAAAAGTATTTAGACGTTATAGTAAAGATATAAAAGCAATAGCTAGTTTTATAGATAATATAGCTAAAATAATGTTACGTGAAGGATGTTATTTAGTTGGTATGAACGAATCATTAGAAGCTGTAAAAAATCAAATAACTAAAATTGCAAATAACTTTAATAGTATTCGTGGATTTGATTACTTACTTCGCAGTTGTGATGAATTAATAGAAGCTAATACAGCACTACAGCAATATGAAGAGACAAATAACAAAACTAGAATTTTGAATTATCGTAATTTTCTATATAATCTTCAAGAGGAATATAAAAAATTAAAATAAGTTATAAATTATTAATATCAAGTGTAATAATTTTATTTTATTACACTTTACCATTCTGTTGTACTTTTCATTATTTTAATATTATTTAATCGGTCCCTTTTCTTATATTGTAGTTTGTAAACTATATATTTATTAATATAATTTTATACTGTAGTTAGAAATTGTAAAACGGTTTTATTATGAACAAATTATTAATAACAATTTGTAGCTACTTGACTATCGTTGTTGGAACAAATTTTAATATTAGTGACTGTATGGAAGATACACCTCCAGCAACAATCATACCTAACACAATAACCCCTAATGAAGCAAATAAGGGATTGTGGAATATTCTGTCACAAGATGTACAAGATAATGTGTCCATGCTAGGATATTGCATGCAGGCATTAGAACAAGATTATTCTGAATCAGATTGGTATAAACAGCTAAGAAAACAAATAACTAATATTACTAACAGAATGCAAACTGGTGCACAGAAAATTTCTCTAGTTGATATAGAAGATATATACCAATGTATTTGTATGGTACTAAAGATGCCTTACAATGAATATATAGAACACAATATTTTGACTCATCAGAAAACTCCTGCCCAACAAACTACAATTAACATTGTAGCTGCTAACCTTGCAACAGTCTTGCAAGTGGTTACGGCTTTATATAATAAAGAACAACCACAAGATAAGAAGATTGACAATCAACCAGGAAAGAAATTAGTATTACCTGTAGTTAAAAATATACAACATATAAAACCATAGTGTTATAGTTGATATATAAGAAATTATACTGTTATATAGATTTGTTAGTGGATTGGTTTTATCAATTAATTAGTAATAATAGCAATTTACTAAAGTGTATATTAGTTTAATATATAGTATATATACTGAATATATTTACGATATACACAATAGTGTTATATTGTTTACACTTTTATATATTTTTCAATTGATGATGGTTTTGATTGATATTTTTCTCCATCACTTAATAGTGATAATAATCTACTAATAATATTTTTTGCAGTTGGAACTACATTCCAGCCAGCAGTTGCATAATTATAAGTTTCCTTTATTCCCTGAGGTTCATCTAAGGATACTAATAGCATATATTGGGGCTTATCTTTAGGAAATCCACCTACGAATGTAGTAATACGCGCTCTATTGGCATTATTGCCATATCCTTTTTTCCCTTTTCTTTTATAAGCCGTACCAGTCTTACAAAACACTTCAGTGCCTTCTATATTGACTTTCTTACCAGTACCATATAATACTACTGCTCTCATTAATTCTCGAACCATTTCTGATGTCTTTGAAGATACTATTCTTTCTTTTGTTACTTCATTACTGTTTACTATTTTTTGTTGCTGTTTATTAATATCTAAACTATTTCGTATTTTATCTTTTGTACTATTATTTTGCAATACTGATGACTTATTATATGTATTAGTTTCTATTACTGAATCTTTAGTATTATTATTTTCAATATTTCTGTTTACTATTAAGGACTTTTTTATTATATTATTATCTTTATCTCTAAGTAATAATGTAGGATGTACTTTTATACCATCGTTAATAATTGATGTTATTGTAGTTAATAACTGTAATGGAGATATAGCTATACCATAACCATAAGCTACAGTTGTACAAGTTACTTCTGTCCAATTTTTAGGTACTAAAGGAGCTCCCATTTCTGGTATTTCTAGTTTTAATTTATCTAACATTCCAAATTTCTTAAAATAATTCTTTTGTATATGGGGTCCAAATTTCTGAGCTATTTTGGCACAGCCTATATTAGATGAAAACACTATTGATTCTGCTAATGTTAATGGTCTTCCTTTACCTTTAAAATCAGTAATTTGGAATCTACCAATACGAATAGGTGCAGAAGCGTCGAATACTGAATTTAATTTAGAAGAGCCAGAATCTAATGCTATAGCAGCTGTAAGTACTTTCAAAATAGATCCTTGTTCGAATACTCCTAATGTACATCTGTTAAACATATCACTATTTGAATATTTCTTTAAATTATTGGGATCAAAATCCGGCAATGAAACCATTGCTAATATTTCACCATTAGTTTTCATTAATATAGCATGTCCTCCTTTAGCTTTATATTTGTCTATAGCATTTAATAGTTCTTCTCTAATAGTAGTTTGTAATCGCAAATCTAAACTTAATACTAACTTATTATTTTCTTCTTGGGATTCTTTTATTTTTAATAAATTATTAAATTCTTTTTCAATACCACAAATACCATTGCAATCTATATCAGTACAACCTATTATATGAGAAAACAGCAGTCCATGAATATATATACGTTTATAGTCTTTCTGAAAATGGATTCCAGGTAATCCTAAGTCCATTATTTTATCTTGAATTGAAGGATGAACATGTCTAGCTAACCACACAAAATGTTTTGATTTATCTTTTAATTTATGTTTTAGTTTATCTTTACTTGGCATTCCTTGCATTTGCGATAATTTATTTATTGTATCGTTTATATCTATTATTACTGAAGGATCAGCGTAACAAGAAGAAGTAGTAAGACTCGTAGCTAATAATTCTCCATTTCTATCTACTATATCTAACTTTCTTATTACTTCCTCTCTATTATATGATTTATATTCCCTAGTATAAGGAGATATTACCATGGCATTAACTAATCTTATTATTATAAATATAAATAAAAATATTCCACAGTAACATGCAAATATTACTCTTTTTTTTAAAATTCCTATTAGTTCGTGATGATTTTTTACTTTTCTCCATAGAGCAAAGCCATTTATTGGTAATAAATTGTTAATAAATATATTACTTTTTTTAGACCAATTAAATATCCGCAACATATTTTTTATTGATATCTTCTGGATTAACTTATTAACTGTCAGTCTTATTTTCATATGCCTATTATGTTTCAGTATATATTATTTACAATTCCACTTCATCCGCTAATGTATATTATTGTTAATACAATATATATTTAATTCCATTTTCATATATTTATAATTTTATTTTGAGATTATTTATAGTCAATGTCACTATTCCATAATTTGAATCTCTTCACATTATTGAATCTAAAAATGACTCAAAGGCTTTATGTTTAGCTATTTTTTGGTCTTCATATTCAGTATCAATAAAATGGTTATAAGTTTCTATTTGTTTATAATCAGTAGTAGTCATATTAGGTAAATATTTACTAGCTAATTCTTTTAATCTCTTGGGATTATTTAAATAACTCCACTCTGCATTATATACTTTTAAATCATCTGCAATTTTGTATATTTCATTCTGCATTTGTTTTAATTGTTTTCTTAAGGAAACTACTTCATATTTACTTTTAGATAATATTACCCCAAGTATAACAAAAAATATTAATGTAAATACTAAATTACGACGCATAATAATTAATATATCTATAAGCCCTAAGTATAGCAGACCTAGATCTAGGATTATTTTTTATTTCTTCAATACTTGGTTTTACAATATGTTTATTTATAGGAATTAATTTATAATTCTGTAGTATTTGATTAGCTATATTACAAGACTCAATTGTTTTACTATAAGAATTTTTACTGATTTTAAACTGTGAGGTACTTAATATTTCTGAATTTTTAACATTTATAATTGTTACTTGTTTAGTATTTTGATTAAACATTGGTATAGTATTACAAGTTGTTGACGGATGTGGGTTGCTATTTTGTTTTATTAATTTCTTGGGTAGCATATTATTTTTACTCCACTGTTTTACAATTCTATCTTCTAATGAATGAAAAGAAATAGTAACTATTATTGAATTATTCACCAATACTTTATTTAAGCTGTTTAATGCTTTATAAATTTCATTGAGTTCATCATTAACATAAATCCTTAGAGCTTGGAAAGTTTTAGTAGCTGCATCTATATGGGAATGCTTATTATTAATAACTGATACTATTATATTTCTTAATTCTTCAGTAGTTTCAATATTTTTTTTATTTCGATATTTAACTATAGCTTTAGCAATACTTCTAGATTTAGATTCTTCTCCGTATTTCCAAATAATCTCAGCTAATTCTTCTTGGGACAAATTATTAATAACATCGTAAGCTGATTTACCTTCCTTAGACATTCGCATATCTACATTACCAAGTTTAGAAAATGAAAAACCTCTGTCCGGATTATCTAATTGCATTGAAGAGACTCCAAAATCAAATAATATTTTATTATATTTCTTATTTAAATTATTTAATACTTCTGAAAACTTACCATGTATAAAATTGAATCTATCTTTATATTGTTGTTTTATTTGATTGGCTCTAGAAACAACATCTGGGTCTCGATCTATTGCTAATACATTACAATTACTGCATTGTTCAAGTATAGCAGTAGTATGACCACCATATCCGAAAGTAGCATCTATTATATTATCTCCATTACTTGGTAATAAATACTGTAAAACTTCATTTAATAAAACTGGGATATGAGACATTAATACTAGGTATTGTTACTATTAATATAGTTTAACATATTTTTAGAATTTGTATTCATTGTTAAACTAACTCTAGTGCATTAAATGAAACTATATAAGCCTGGTATATTACAAAAATAGTGTAGTGTTTTACAATGTAGTGAAACATGTTGCAATTAATTTCAGTTTATTAAATAAAGAGATATATTAAACATGTACTCTATTTAATATTTAGCTATTTATTAAAACTGTAGGCGTTATTTCTCTTCAAAAAAGAATTTAATATAGTAACTGACGAATTATTTATATTCAATTTTTTATTAATATTATAATTAATAAATTATTTATTACCTATAATAATTATATATTATACAGATAATTAACATAGTTTTGTTTTTCTCCATCAATTAGTAATATATATTTTGTTAAAAATGCTTATAAAATACTTATGAAATATAAGAAGAATGTAAATTGAATTTCTTTTTAACTTATGTAACGACTAAATAAAATAAGTATACTTTATATTTTGTCACAAATAAAAAACTCATAATAAAGTTAAAGGTTCTAAAAAAATGAATATGAAGATAGTTATCAATATTTTTACAACAATATAGATACTTATTTCCTTCTTATCATTAGCATAAAGCTAAATTTGCAATGCTGTATTTATTTAATGAATGTTAGCATGTAATAAATTAATTACATATGAGTTGCAATTATTAATGTATATGTAGTAAAATCAGTAATGTAGTTAAAATGGATTTAAAGCATAATTATGATGACTGTTAAGAAGGTTTTGTGCAGTTTAATATCGATTATTATTGGTATTCAAATGAATACTAATAGTGTATACGCTGCAAATACTAATGCACGTGTTAATTTTGGTATATCTGCCGGTGTAAATTTTACTAATAACAAAATTAAATTTAAAATAAATGATTCATTATACAATTCTCACATGAGTGCCTTACGTGAACTATTCAACTTATCCAAATTGGAACTTAAAAAGGAATTAAAACCATATAAAAAGCCAGTAGATACGAGTAAAGTAAAAAAGGGTATTGGGACTGTGCACATTAATGCGTATACTAGTGCTGCAATTAATTCCAATACTAATAGTACACAATTACCTAATAATCCTACTACTATAACATTAAATTCCAGTGAATATGATAGTGGTGCTAATAAAACTAAGTATATATTAGTAAATAGTGGTAATAAAAAATATAATACTAGTACGGGATTAATAGATAGTAACGGTAATGCAATTAGTGCACATCCAGTAGAAGTTATGCCTAATATACTATCTCGTAATAATGTTATTACAACTGATGCTACACATAGTACTGGTGATACTAGGGATATTAATAACTATTATCAGTTGACAACTGCAAACAATTTTCAAAATACTAATGTCAATGAAGTATATGTTACTCCTGGAAAATATGAAATTTTGAGAACTATTGATAATAGTATTAATGCTACTCCAACTCATGTTTGCACAGAGGATTTAGGACCAGTAACACAGTCTGTTATTAAAGATATTGTTAGTAATAGATCTACTTTTGTGAATTGGATTACCAATTTTAATAATAAAAACTATGATGATAATATAGTAAAGTATAATAACAAATTCTATATTAATTCAAAATCTTGTCCCAACTTAGGATTAGATGATAATTTATTAAAAGATATATGTGTTGCTAAAAATGCAGACTTACTAGAATCTACACGGAAATCCTTTAATGATGTTAACAAATGGTCTGTAGGTCTAAATATAGGTTTGTTCACTGATGTTTTTTTCAGTTCAAAGAATCTAGTTAGACTTGAATTATCGTTTGCAATACCGGTGCATAATAATAGATTTGAAATATACAATGAAAATAAATTATATGATTACAAGTATTACGGTATATCTATTAAACAGCAAGCATCTATGCAATTAAAACTAATGTTTGGTCATTATTTTACAAATAGATTTAAATTTCTTATAGGGTTCGGATTAGAACATAGCAGGTATAAATTAGGTCTTTACAATTTATATACTCAATATTCAATTGATAATTATGCTCAAACTAATTGGATGAAAAATACAGATAAAAGCGTAATAGATGGTTATAAGAATACATTAACAAATGTATATGGTATAGTTTCTGATTATATAAAGAAAGACATTATTAAGTGGAGTGCTGCATTAATTATGGGATTTGAATTTAATGTCAGTAGAAAAAATATTCTAGGTATTGAAGTTTCAGTTAATCCAGGATTAAAACTAATGGATTCTAAGAAAAATAAAGGAGACTTTGGAGATCTAAAACTTGATTTCTTGAGTATAAGTTTTATTTATAAACGCGTATTTTAAACTATTACATGAATATTAATAACTATTTTCTTTAGATTAATGTAACTATTATGTTCCTTGTAGATCCTATAATATTTAGTTGGAATATAATAGTTATATTTATTTTTTTAATTATTTATTCTTGGATACATTTATTGTTTTAGATAAATTGTACATAATTTTTTAAATTATTATGATAATAATAATTTATATTTAATAAATATTAGTGAATAGTCTACTGAAAATTAACTAATCTGCAAGATTATATACAATTGCTTAGTAATGTTTTGTTAATATTCAAATGTAATGCAAGGTGGTGTTCTTACCTTGCACTTTTATATATATTATTTATACTTATGAACAAAAAAAATGAAGTTGTCTATAAAATCATTTGGTATAATATAGGAATAATGTTTTATATTCTTTATTACAGTCGTGATTAACTTTAGAATGTTTATTAACTTGCCATCTAGGAGAATGAAATACTGTATTAGCTCCTACTAATCTAGTATATAATTCTTCCTTGTTATTATCTATTAATATCCTATTAACTCCTACTGCGTCCCCATATTGATCGGATGAATTAAAAATACAAGCTATACAGTTAGGATTATAAGTATTTACTTTGTACTCTTTCAAATTGCCGTTAGGATATTCATTAAAAGCATTTGGGAAATAAGCAACATCTACTGGTAAATCATCTTCAGTCATATACTGTTGTTTGATATTTATAAATTTATCTATAAAGTAAATAGCATCATTTATACCTAATTTATTATGTACAAAATCGATAACATCATTGGATAAATAAATATTGGGTGATCTATTAGCAACTATTGCGTAGTAATTTACTATATTATCTATTGTTTTATTTTTATTTGATTCTTCTATTATATTATTTAATTTATGCTGTATATTATTTTGCCATCTTCTGTAAGCTTCTTGTAAATATTCCTCTGTATAATGAACATTAATACTTGGAAAAATTTTTTCATTATGATTAGCATATTCCCAATAATTAGCTAATGCTTTTCCTTGAAGAGTATCTAATTCTTTATGACTAGGAATTTTATTAATTTGATAATTCCCCAAAAATCCCCTAGTTTTTTTATGTTCTTCTGGAGTAAATTCTTGCTTATTATAGATTTTCTTAAAATGCTCATGTACTGTATCTTTATTACTGTTATAAACTTTATTAATTACTTTCTGTGCTATGTCCTCTCCATATTTTTTAACAATTGTATACATTATTTGCAATAGTTTAAATGGTATATAAGTTTTACTAGCATCATATTCACTAGTAGCACAAGCATTTTTATTAAGTATTTTATCAGCATTATTATTATAATAATGTATCAGTACATTATAGAAATTTTGTATTTTATCAACTGGATTATTCTCGAATATGTTATTTTTAATAAGTAAATTTATATCATCTTGTATTTCTTTAATTTTATTAGCAGCAATTATATTACTATCATCAATACTAAATAAAAACTTTTCATATTCTTGATTATACTGTTTATCTTTTATAAAACTTAATTCTACAGGTTTCTGTTGCTTATAATCTGTAGGGTATTTATTAATATTACTAATAATATTATTATATTTTTTATTGTTATTACTACTGTATACAACACTATTTTTCAGTTCATTAATGCTATTCTTTATTATATTATCAATAGACGCTTGCAATGCTTGACGATTAAAAAAATCGTTAGTATTCAAGATATTTCTTAATCCTGTATCTTTTTCTTCTTCATTTATTATGGATAAATTAGGATTATTATCCATTACTGCAGCAACTGGTTGGAAATGATTAGTATTTATTACATCATCTCCTTTATCAGTATCTTCCATTGCTTTTATATTACTTATATTTAATGTTACTAATGACATTAATATAAGTGTTTTACATAGTTTAAATTTAATAATTGTTTGATTCAAAAATAAATCCCCCTATCTAAACCATCAATTATATTGTTACAAATTGATTAAAAAATAGTCAATATACCATGAAATTGTAATTAAAATATAAAATTAATTTAATTTTATTATGCAAAATAAATTATATAGTTAATATTTTATTAAAATTGCATGCATGGCAGAGAATTTAAATTTTTATAAATTATTTTATGTAATTATTACAAAAATGGAATTGTATTAATATACATTTTACAATACTTTGCTTCTAAGTTAGTATATATTAATATTATTTTGATTATATTTATTGGCATTAATATCAAAATTAAACACTACTATCATACACACTCAAAATGTTATTGTGAAAATTACAAAAAATTTAATATTATTACATTCCTAAAATAAAATACCAATTCTATTTATGTTAATTAACCAATATAACTATGAGATTTTGGGATTGATTATATAATATTGCATAAAGATTATTTTTGTATATTTAATGAATATTAACAAAATATTCAGTAGCATATCATTGATATTACTCTGAATTTCCTGAGATCTATGGCATTTAATAC
>CAMJRB010000008.1 GCA_946408175.1 uncultured Holosporaceae bacterium | reverse complement strand
TAATAATTTATATATATCATTTCTACTTAATGATGTATTAATATTATTTTGTTGCACATTATTATTTAATACATTATCGTTACCATTTTTAATACTATTTTTATTGTCCGTACTCAATTTTCTTAGTTCAGTATAATGATTATTACTATCAGCTTCTGTATCTTCCAGTACATTATTAATAATACTTTCATTACTAACAGATTCCATACTATTTATTACTGTCTTGCTACTGGAAATTATTTTGCTATTATTATTTTCAAAATTATCTATTGTTATATTATTATTCTCATCTATTTGTTTAATATTTTTGTTAATTACTTCTTCATTATTACTAATATTTACATTATTGTGTTCTATATTACCACTAAATTTTTGATTACTTGAATTATTTTTATCTTTGATAATAGTATTAGTTTTTCTCTTAGATATTAGTGTTTCTATAATATTTATATTCTTAACTAATTTAGTAAAAACTCTATCATTGTTTATTTTTTCTACAAGCGTACTTTGTAAATTATTAATATTTTTTTTTATATTATTTATATTTTCATTTAATTTTATTATTTCCTTTTCATCTATATTAATTATAATATTATTTATATCTTCAAGAAATTTTATATTATTTTTATTAGCTGATTCTAATATTTGATTTTTATTATTTGGATTTTTTAATATATTTGCATTTATTTCTAATGCATATTCATAATTATATATACTAAAACTATCCGGCCCAAGTATTGGCAATAATAATGATCGTCTATGTACTGTTTCATATATCCATTCTAGTATTCGTAATTTTTGATCATTATCTGAACTATTATTATCTAGTAATGGGTAACAAATATCCCAATATTTTTTAATAAATTCATTTAATATACAAATACCCATAGCTATTCCTGCAAAATTATCTAGTATTACTAAGGATTCTATGAGCCATCCTATGATTTGTAAGTCTTTTGATTTATTTTGAATAGCTTCTACTGATAACTGTTCAACTAATTCCCAATTAGGTACTTGTAATTCATGTTTCCAAACTCCTTGAGATAATGTGCTATCTTCTTCAAACCTCGCTTTCTTTATATCATCATAAGTACTAGTGTAAGTTAAATCTTCGCCTATATAATTATTCTTATTATTTATATCATTTAATAAATCACTAATATTATATTTAATTCTTACCATAAATTAATTATCAATCTTGAAGTTCCCCCCTCTGTATTATAGAATACAATTCTATAGAATACAATATATTACGAAATTATTAGAATTAATGTATACAAATTAATTATTTATTAGCACAAATTGATTATTATAGAGTATAATAAGTATAAATAGGTAATAGATTTATGAATAATAGGCAATTACTAGTTACTTTTATTGTAGTATCTTTAGGAACTGGTTGTATACATGCTAATCCTAAAACAGCAATAATTAATTCAATTGATCAAGGCCCAATATTACCAAGTAAACAACAAGCGATAAAAGCTCAAACGCAAGTAAGTAATATTACTAATCAGGTAAATACTAGTAATAAATTACAAAGCAATAATATTACTGTTAATAATACTATGCTAAACAGAAATAATAATATCCAAGCAAATAATCAAAATCTTATTAATACTAATAAACAAGTCAATCATAATAAAATAAATCAACCACAAAATAAATTGTTTACATTCAACCAGATAAAGAATGACAAACAATTTATAAACAGTCTGGAAAATAGAACAGCAAAGCAAGCTGAGCAGATTAAGCGGCACCAACAACCAATTAAAACATCAAGAGAAATCAGAGATCCAATAGTACAAGCTCTTGCACCCAATATAGATGCAAAACATCAATTATCGGTTAAACAAAGCGATAATTATATTAATAGATTGACACAAATTGTTAATTCCTATGCTGAGAATCGTGAGAAAGGTGCCGAAGCTGCAATTGCTAGACAAAAACAACTTGCCCAAAAAAACAGGAGTATGAACCAACAAACATTATCGCTGAATGATGAAGAATTACAATTAACACAAGATATAGAGAATAAATTAGAACGAATAGCCATAGCCACGGATAAAGGAACTTGCAATGAACATTATAATACAATATGTGAAATACTCTATGATTTTGCAACAAAACAAATTAAGCCAAGTATAAAACTTAATACATATGAAGACATTTGCAAAAACAATAATAGTGTTTGTAGTAACTTGAATAAGATTTGGCAATTGATTATTGCTAAAGGTAAACCTTACGCTAGGGCTTTGAATAATTTAGCAAAATTATTTGATAAAACGCGTTATCTTAAATATCAAATAGCATTGAAAGATATTAAATATTTAATTAATCATTATATCAGTTTAATAAGAAAAATAGAAACAAACGATATACTAACTCAGAAAGGAATAGATCAAATAATGAAGACCGGTCAGTTATCAGATTTACAAGTAAATGAAGCTAATATGGAAGACTATAAACCATCTGCGAATACTAAACCTGTAATATCCCTTGTAAATCAGTCACAAAATTATAAAAAGAAATTATTCATACAACAAAAGACTGGTAATAAGATATTACAGAGTAATAATAATAACAAGAACAGCGATAAGGAAAAAGTATTACAAAAAGAAACTCCCATTACACATGAAGTATTAAAACAATATACAGAAAAGATAAAGAAATTATTAAATAACTTAGCTAATGCACCGGATGTAAAAACATTTGAGAAATATTATACTACAATATGTAAAGAATATTATGATGTTTGGAAAAAATACAAATTTAAACAATCCAAAAAACATTCTGATGCTTTAGAAAATATCTGGAATAGTGATAGCCAGAATTATCAAAGAATACAAAACAGCTGGAGATCAATATATGAACAGTATAGAAGCAATATATCGATGAACTTAAATTACTTTTATGGTACAAAAGAAGCAAATAATAAGATAAACCAATTATATGGTACAAAGGAAGCAAATAATAAGATAAACCAATTATATGGTACAAAGGAAGCAAATAATAAGATAGACCAATTAAAAGATATAAGAAATTTAGTAAAAGATTATATAAATAATAAATATATATCGAGGAGGACAAAAATAAAACGCAATTAGAAGTAAAAACAATGTATCCAAATTTAATGCACGATACACAAATAATGTAATGGTTAGTTAAAATTGAAGTATTAATATTATATTTTAATAAATATAAAATATAAGTAGTCTTACAAAGAATTACAATAGGTATTGGGTTAGTAATGATAGTGTAATAATAACCAAAAAATACAATATATACTAATACAATACCTATTGTGAATGATTATATTAAAACTTTGTAGAAATGCTATACTAAATATTATTTACATTTCATTGACTCTGTAGAAATTGTATAGTGTATATATTATTTGATTTATATTTCCTAAGATGTGAAGATATAATGCTACTATATATAGAATATAGTTATTATTTAATTACTACTTATTACAGTAGTACTATTTAATAGTCATTAATATTTTATTCCGCAAATTTTTAATATATCTGTAGATATTTAGTGGTATCTAAGTACTATAAATAGAATTTTTTAGCAATTTAGTATTGACTCATTTTGTAGTTGTTGTTATACTATTATTAGTCATAGTGATGTTGTATGCATCTCGCTAGATTGGGGTTGTAGCTCAGTTGGTTAGAGCGCCTGCCTGTCACGCAGGAGGTCGCGAGTTCAAGTCTCGTCAATCCCGCCATTGTGCTGGTTATATTACCACTTGTTGTTGTAGTAATGTTTGTTTCAGAGTATTATTAGTTTTCGCATATTACTGATGATAATGACCTACAAGAGAGGCTTACGGAGTTAGTACAAACGTTTATACCATTCCAGAAATATGTTGAAAATAACATTTACAACAAAATAGAGACACAACAAATTAATTTAAAAAATTTGTATAAAATGGCTTAGGTATTAGAAAAAATTGATCCTGAACAAACAAGGACATTTGAAATAAATTATATATTAAAGTCAATAATAAATATTGCACGTGAGATAAACAACAAAATAGAAATTAATAACAGCAGTAAAAATAATGAATTGTTAACTAAGGACCAAGTAAATGCAAACTCATTTCTTATAAAACACACATTTAATTCTTTTGCCGGATATCTGAAATATTTAAGATTGCTCATAGAAGAGGATACTGCATTGTATTCAAATGTACAAGGTATTTTAAATGATATATACTATGATAATTAACCAACATAAAAATTGTTACGTAATCTAATATATCTACTTTATATGAGTGCATTATTAATTAATATATGTAAATTATTGTATCGCTATTTGTATAATAGCTCAATTATAATATGTACTCATATGATATTTGTAGTATTGCACATTTTTTGATACATGGCAGTAATTTTAGCACAAAATTTAAAGGGTAATTATCTATTAAGTAATCAATGTTCAGCATTCGTTTTAAGTTGTTAAAGTAGCATTATTTATTATAATATGTTATGTATAGAATATTATATTAATATTTTACACATTTTTACTATAAAATTTTTATTGAATTAAGAAAATATTAATGTTCTAATAGTAATGGATGGTATTGTAATGGAATATGTATCATGGCATTATTGAGTGGTAATTTTAAATCAAATGATAGCTTTGTGACATTTCTACAGAGTTTTTTAAATTTAAATGCAAGGAGGAGTATTATGAAAAATATTAATAAATTAGGTAGTTTAGTGGTTGTACTAGGGTTTATTAGCGCTGTATCTGCTAGAACTACTATGATACAAGATCAAACAGATGCAGAGCCAATAATATCACAATTAAAAACAGATGCAATAGTAAAACCAATAATATCAACAGGAAAATCAGTAAGTTATACTACACAGCGAGTTTTGACTCCAGAGGAAAGAAAAAAAATAGATGATGATAATGAACAATGGCAAAGAAAGAAAGCTGAAAAAAGTAAAGAAGAAGTACAATTGGTTGAAGATATTATTAGTAATAACAAAGAATTTATGAATGCACTCTCAGAAGAAATAAATAAGGATTTTCTAACATGGTTAAGTAATTATTATGAGGCAAAACATTCAGATAATAAACCAGTAAAAGTAGGATTTATAGATTTGACTGATATTGTGAAGGATTATGGCTTGGAAGAGGATCTATTTAATATTAGCCGACCTTCATTTATAATAGCTAGTTTTGCCGTAGTTAATTGCGAGGCTGCTAAAGAATATGAGCCAAAATTGCAATTTAGTGATGATATTTTTATAGAATTAAATAATGGTTTAAAAATAGTCTTGGCATTATCAGGTGATGGTGGTGATTATAGTTTTGATGTAAAAATGTCAAAAATATCCAAACAGTAATTAATAAGAGTTATTTTTTATTAATTAATGAGACGTAACTAATATGTTATGACTAACTGACTCGCAAGTGGGCACGGATTTTTATCTGTGCTCCCAATTGTTTTTATTGTGTTTGCCACTTTATAAACATGCTGGTTGTTTGTGTGATTTGTGGTTAGTGGTTTTTGTTATAATTTGATTACTATGCATTTGTAATTCTTTTGTATCTTTTTATTAGTGATTTTTAACCAGGTTCATTTGTCTGTAGTAATCATTCAGAACTAGTACTTGAAATTACTAGCTTGTGTATTACATGTATTTCAAAAATTAATTATAGCACTGAAACTATTCACATTTGTCTTTGTTAAATATAAATTGCGGTATTACAATTTCCTTATTATTTATTATGATTTAATTGCAGTACTGAAACTATTTACATTCCTCTTTTAAATATAGATTGCAGTATTGCCATTGCTTTGTTATTCAACAAAATATAATTGTAGTACTAAAACTGTTCATATTTATATTTTAAATATAAAATACAGTATTGTAGCTATTTTTATTTATTTAATATTAACTGCTGCATTAAGCTTGTTCATAAATTCTTCCTTGTCTAATCCCGGGGTTATTGGTGGGTAAAATTTTAGTGTTATTGTTCCAGGATTCTTTATAAATGATTTTCTAGCCCAGCATTTGCAAGAATCTACATGAGCTGGAATTACTGGTAAATTTAAATGTTTATATATGGCATATATACCTACTTTATATTCTGTGTGTTCATCATCTATACTCCTAGTACCATTTGGAAATATTAATATACTTTGTTTCTTTTTATAAGCTATTTCACTTGATTTTACTAAAGTTTTTATAGCTGTTATTGGACTTGATCTATCTATTGGTATGCATCCTAATCTTCTAAAATACATGCCAGCAATTGGTAAGTCAAGTAATTCCTTCTTTATCACTATTGATAATTCATTGAATAACAAGGCAAAAATAAAAGTTTCCCAAACCGATTGATGATTGCACCCTATTATTATAGGAGTGTCACTTTTTAAATATTGATTATTATCTATTTTGTAATTAATATTACATACATATTTTAAACAAAATAATAAATACTTAGCACATATTCTATAAATATAAACAAATACAAATTGTTGGGAAGCAAAATAAGCTATAGGTAACATTAAAGTTATGTATATTATAAATAATGGCCAGAATAATATGAAAAATAAGAGTGATCTAATAAATATAACTACACTACACATTATGCAAATTTTTTATAAAATTATATACTGTATTCTTATTTATTTTAGTATATTTTGAAACAATAGTACTAATATCTTTTAATGAGATTTTATCCATAAGTAAATTAATTAAATCTAAATGATTATTTAAAATTTCATTACTATTTAATACTTTTACTTGAGGAGATATTAATATAACAAATTCTCCTCTTGGTTTGTTGTTATTAAAATATTCTATTAAATAATCTACCTTTCCTCTTATTACTTCCTCAAATATTTTAGTCATTTCTCTAATTATTACTATATTAGTATTATTAAATTTATTGTTATTCTTTATGTATTCTAAAGTACTTAGTATTCTATTAGGAGATTCATACATAATAATAGTATTATTTAAATCACTTATTTCTTCTAATTTTTTTGCATTAAAAAAACCTATAAATAAAAACTTATCACTCGGCAATCCAGAAAGTACTAAGGCATTAATAGCAGCACAAGGACCTGGTATAGCTGTGTATTTTATATTATTATCAATACAAGCATTTATTAATTTATATCCAGGATCAGAAATCAAAGGAGTACCAGCATCGGATACTAATGCATATATTCTATTATTATTTAATATATTTTTTATTACTTTAGGAATAACTGTATTGGCATTATTGTCATTATAAATAACAAGAGGCTTATTGATACTATTATTTGTTAATAATTTACTAGTAATTCTAGTATCTTCACAGAGTATTATATCAACTTTATTTAATATTTCTATTCCTCTAAAAGTAAAATCATTTAAATTACCTATTGGAGTAGAAACTATATATAATGAAGTAGTCATTAAATTATATTTATTCTCTTTTAATAATTATAAACCTAAATGTAATTAGATAAAAATAATAAATTATGAACTTTTATAAAATTGTATAAGAACACAATATTTATATGTTACAATAAATTAACTATTATATATAACATAATATACATGTCTAGTAATAAATTTAAATCAATTGAAGATTTAACTATTTTAGAAGCTAATAATGAATTAAAAAAGTTAATAAAAGATATAAAATATTACGATGATATGTATTATAATAAAAACAAATCTTTAATATCGGATGCTGAATATGATAAATTAAGATTAAGATTAAATGAAATAGAAAATAAGTATCCTATATTAAAATCCAATAATTCTATAGCTAATAAAATTGGTTCTCCAGTAAATTGCAATAAATTTTTACAAGTAGAACACAGTACTCCAATGTTATCATTGGCTAATACATTTAATAAAGAAGATGTTTATAAATTTATAGAAAAAGCCAAAAAGTATTTAAAAAGTAAGGATGAAACATTTGATTATTGTTTTGAACAGAAAATAGATGGAGTTTCATTGTCTATTATATATAATAATGGAAAATTATATAAAGCTTCTACTCGAGGAGATGGTTATATCGGGGAAGATGTAACTAATAATGTATTGCAAATAAAAGATATTCCTCAATATATAGGAGATATAAATGGAGAGCTGGAAGTAAGAGGTGAAATATATATGCCAATAAGTACTTTCAATAAATTAAATAATAAATATATTAATAAATGTAATAATATTTTATTAAATAATGATTTATTTATAAACAGTAAAAAAGAAAAGTTTAGTACTACTAGGAATGCGGCGTCAGGTTCGTTAAGACAATTAGATCCATTAATTACAGCTTCAAGAAATCTTCGATTCTTTGCATATTATATAAGTAGTAATAACAATATATTAACTCCTAAAACTCAAATAGAAGTTCTTGAATTATTAAAGAAATTGAAATTTAATGTTTGTGATTACGAACATGGAAATAGTATAGAGCAATTCATTGATTATTGTAATAGAATACAAGAAATAAGAAGAGATTTGGATTATGAAATAGACGGCACAGTACTAAAAATTAATTCTTTAGAAATTCAAAATAAATTGGGATTTGTTGGAAGAAATCCCAGACATTCAGTAGCTTATAAGTTTCCAGCAGTTAAGGTTGTAACTAGTATTAAAGATATAGAGGTAAATGTGGGGAGAACAGGTAAATTAACACCAGTCGCTATACTATTACCAGTTAATATACAAGGTAGTATTATTTCTAAAGTAACTTTACATAATTTTAATGAAATAATTAATAAAAAATTAGCAATTGGAGACGAAATAATAATAGAAAAGTCTGGAGATGTTATTCCAAAAATAGTTTGTATTAATAATAAAAAGAATAATAATCCTATACACATTCCAAGTAATTGTCCTTATTGTGGAACTGAGTTAGTTAAAATGGATAATTATATTGATATATTTTGTCCTAATCATTATTCATGTCCAGAACAGGTTGTTAGATATATTATATATTTTGCTTCTAAGCAATGTTTTGATATAGAAGGTTTGGGAAGTAAGCAAGTAAATGAACTATATAATATGAGCCTTATTGAGTCCCCAATAGATATTTTCAAATTAGAAAACAACCAAGATATTAATATATTATTAAATAAAGATGGATGGGGTGATGTTTCTGTTAAAAATTTACTAATAGCTATCAATAGGAGTAAAGAAATAACTCTCAGTAAATTTATAACTGCTTTGGGAATTAATGATATAGGAGGAACCATAGCGATTGATATAGCTAATTATTATAAAACAATTGATAATTTTATTAATACTAATCAAAAAGAATTATTAAATATAAAAAAATTAGGAGAAAAAAGAATTAATACAATATTACATTTTATAAATAATGCAATTAATATCAATTTCATTAAGGAATTAAAAAAATATATAAAGATAGTCTAATTAACAAATTAGATAGGAAATTTATTGCAGTTCCAGTGCATGTATTAGTAAAATATTATACAAGTATTTTTTTAGAATCTACAATAGAAATTAGGTTATTCAATAATAACTTTATATAAAATACTATTGAGCTTTTCATAAAATATATAATAGTATTATAAAGTAATAGTTCATAATTAAAAGCACAATATACCTTTTATAATTGACAAAACATATTGCAATATTATGAAATGACAATGAAATATTCTGACAATATTTTATTAAAACATTACTAAAGTATTTTCGATGTTTCTACTAGTAAATTATAAAAACAGCATATATTTGTAATTAATAGAAAAAATTGCAATATTACGAAACTACAATATTGTACTCGGCCACAGTCGCATTGAATTATTAAATTATGGTAAATCCTTATTATTTCACATTATAATATAAAATATACACTGGTCGGGAAGAGAGGATTTGAACCTCCGACCCCTTGCTCCCAAAGCAAGTGCTCTAGCCAGGCTGAGCCACTTCCCGTCCACATTCTTATTATACTATACATTACAAATTTTACCAAGCAATTTATTTTTTCAAGAAGTCCTTAATAATATCACTACGTATTAAATTTTTTTATTATGCCATATTGATATTATTACTAAATAATGATATTATATGTAATATAATTATTTAACCATTGTTAATTATATGTTAAAAATTTACAGAGCATTATTAATTAATGTAGTCTTGAGCACTAATATTGGGCAATGCATGAACCATTATTACAACAACGATATACTGCATAATATGCAGAATACAAATTTTTCTGATTATGATAATAATTCTAACTTTCCGCAGCATAAAAGTAAAAAACAATATAATTCATTGAATTGTTCTCATCCTATGGAATTTGTTGATTCAATCCCTGGTGATACTAAATCAAGTAATGAGAGAAAAGGACAACATCCTTACGGTCGTAATTTTATTGAAAAGAATTGTATAAATAAAAATAGTGTACCTGCTAATAATAATTTGGAAATACATAATTGTATAAATTGGAGTAATTTATCTTCAAATAATGTTGATAAACGAATGTTCGAGAGAGTAGTACAGACATTAGGAGTGTTCCAGATAGAAAACAATTTTTTAAAACTGCTTCTAGCTGCACAACAGTCAAATGCTCATGAACAAACTAAAAATATTGTGTCACATACAACACGCTCTAGGCCTCATAGCATACCTAATAATAATTCTTTCGTAAATAAAAATAAATGTAAATCAAATACTACATTAAAAGATTTACTTAATGCACTCCCAGATATTGCAAGTTTAACTCAGGAAATACAAAATAAAAAATGGGAAATAGCAGCTAAGAATCAAGAGAATTCTAAATTACAACAACAAATTCAAAGCTTAAAGAAAACAGTAACACAACAAGAAGTTGAAATAGAAAATAAAAATCAGGCGAATTTTAAATTACAACAACAAATTAAAAGCCTGAATAAAACAGTAGAAACTAAAGCTTGTGAAATAGCAGCTAAGAGTCAAGAGAATGTTAAATTAAACAAACAAATTGAAATCCTAAATACTCAAGTAAAAACCCAAGCGGCTGAAATAAAAGATAAGAGTCAAGAAAATTCTAAATTCCAACAGCAAATTGGCAGATTACATGAAAAAGTAAATAAAAGCGTACGTGAAGTAGAAACTACACATCTGGAGAATTCTGACTTAAACAAAGAAATTAAAAGCTTAAAAAGAACAATACAAAAAAAAGAATTTAACATAACAATTGGAAACAACGAGAATTCTAAATTAACTAAACAAATTGAAAACTTAAATAATAAATTAAAAACCCAAGCTGCTGAAATAGAAAAGCAGAATCAAGAGAATGCTGAATTGAGAAAGCAAGTTGAACAATTACTGGAACAATTTTCAAATAGGAAATATGAAATAGGATATCAAGGTTATGTAAAGTTTGATGCAATACAAGACAAAATTATTAATGATGAAGCAAAACAAAATAACGTAAAATATAGTATTTCTAATACTACAAAAAACTTCGATGAGAAATTCCAAAATCAAGAGAATGAGATAACAAATAAAAATAATAATATACAAAATGATAGTACAACTAATGATATCAAAAATATTGAAAAATTAAATCAAGAAATAAACTCCAATACAATTAAACAACATAGTGAAAATATTATAAAAAATAATTATAGTACAGAGAACGATAATACAATAGTAGGATCAGGTAATCAAAAGAAGAAAAAGAAGAAAAAAAAGAATAAGAAATCAGGCACTACTCAAGGTGTGAATAATCAGCAACCAGAAACTGGTAGTCAATCAACAAATAATGATACAACACCTTATAACAAATCAGCAATAGTAATAAAAGACCAAAATAATAATGAGAATATATTAAATAATAACGAAATTATTAATAATGGTGTTAATGAAAATATTAGTAAAAAACCTATAACAACATTAGACAGTATTGATAGAATATCTAATGATAATAATATTCTTGAAAAAGCTACAGATTCTGTAGAAAGATTAGGTAATAATTTTAAAAATTCTAATATTACACAACCATCTATAAAAATGATAGGACATCAAGCAATTAATGCAAAGGAATTTAAAGTCGTAGAAAAGAAGCCTAATGTCACGCGTCTGGATGCTACAAAAACCCCTATAGAAATAAAAAAAGATAACAGTAATTGTACTAAGAATAAATCTACAATAGTAGTAGAAAATAATAGTAAAGATAATAATATTATTATTAATGAACAAAAATCTACAGTACCAGTAGAAAAAGGGAAGAAAAAAAATAATAATAGTACTAAACCAAGTACTAATTCTACATTAATGACAAATAATAATATTATTAATGAAATGCAAAATACAGATGATACTAATCAAAAGAAGAAAAAGAATGGCAAGAAAATCCAGCAAAATTCAGATACTAATATCATTTACGACACAAAGACAAAGCAACAAGCAGACAATGAAACTCTTGATGCAATAATACAACAGGATTTACAAAAAGAGTACAACTATTTCAACAAAGAGTACAACAGATTAGAGGAAGTAGCCAAACTGGTTGGCATAACTCTTAAGGAATATACACCAAAAGACGAAGCATTAATTAATGAAGATTATAACGGTATCACTAATTATAATGATTTTTTATGTACGAATATTACTGCGGAGTTGTTAAGAAAGGCTGCATTGGGCAATTTAATGAATTTGAAGCCTGGGCAACCTCTGGTGGATATGAATACGATCTTTCGTTTATTATTGACAAGTCTAATAGAAGCAGTAAATAGCTATAACGACAAGATATTACAAAGTATTATTACCAATAGTAATAAATCATTTCTACAAGTGTCAATTCCACTTTCAATTAATGAAAAAACACAATATGAATGGCAGATTTATGCTCGTCATGTTGATGCACTAGAAAAAAAGTATACTACACAAAAGGGAACTTTGAATAGGAAACAACAGTTTGGTACATTTGAAAATACATTGCAAAGATTACATAATTGGATATCAGAGCAAAGTACTTCAAAATTATCTGCAGATAAAATAGTGAATATATTATTTGACCGACACATTCGTAATATGGGTGCAATAGATAATACTCATGATACTGCGTTTGTTTTAAACTCTTATGATCTAATAAGAACGGTACTTACAACAGTACCAGATACTGCGATTTTTTGTAACATACTCGATATTTTTAATGATTACTTGACTCACAAATACATAAAAAATAAGCAGAATACTACTAATAATTTTGAAATAACTAATGATGAGAAAACATTAATGCTAATTAAAATTTTTAAAGATATTATATTATATGAAGTTTTTTCAGGAATTTTAAGTAGTATTGACTCCAAGACATGGAAGGAATTGACAAAAGATAACAATAATCAACGTATATCATTACCACTAATAGATTCACTATTAGAAATAGCTGTATTAATTATTAATAACAATCAGAATTTAGAATTAGATAAAGTAATGAACACAATTCTGGAAACTAAAAATAAATTAAGTAAATTGCCGTTAACAGCACTGATCGTATATCATGAACTGTTTCTTCAATTCCGAGAACAAGTTTCAACTACAGCTTCGCGTAGTATGAAAAGTACCATGTATAATACAATACAATCTGTCATTAAAACTAATTACTTGCTTACTCGCAAAAGGAACATAAACAAAGATTTTATGTGTTCTTTAATAAAAAAGACACAAATAAACTGCTTTATACAGGATCTAACAAAGACTTCCATTCAGCAAATGCTGCAAAATGGTTTGAAGGAACAAAAAGAGAAAGATAAAAGAAAATAATGTATCGAATGATAAAGAGCAATACAAAATTAATGTAGATAATTATAAATAATTATAATTAGTGAATTAATTTACTTGTATTAATACATAATTAATGTTACAATATGATTACGTTGATAATAGTTAACAGGAAATTGCATGTTAAAACATTACCATTTTATGGTGTCATTTGTACTATTAGTAAATAGTCTAGCGAATTGTATGGATTATAATCCTAATAGTACATATAACTTAAATACAAATAATTCTGGTTATCATACTCACCAGAATTTTATTCCGAAATCAATGGTTGGAAATAATCAATCTGATATTGGTACATTTAGATATAGCAACCAAAACACAGCAATTGCTGGATATTTTAATAATGACAATCTACTAGTAAGTAGGAATACTTATGATGATATGGGACTTACAATACAAAAGCAACAAGATGCTATAGATCGGATGGAGAAACAACTAAAATTTTTTCAAGAACAATGGGAAAAAATTACTAATCAAAATATAAACTTGGAAGCAAATAACAATCAAAATAATACTGATAATACAAAATCCATAAAGGAATTGAATGATAATTGGAGTACTATTTCAAATTGTTCACAGCAAACTAATTTATTGGAAACAAATGATAATACATCACAAAAAAATCTACAATCTGAAACAAAGAGTAATACAGAATTACTAACTGAAAACAAAAAATTAAAAGAAGACAATGAAAGATTACTAGATAAAATGAAAAGATTGCAAGACGAAAATCAAGTATTGCGCGATAATGTAGCATTAGCGAAAACTAATCTAGAATCAGTGCAAGGGCAATTACAAATTGTAAAAGATAATAACCAAGATCTACAAGATACGATTTATCAATTATACTTTTGTAATGAACAAATTGAATACCAGAAGAGGTATAATTATTATTGGAACAAGAAATTAGTTAATACCAATAGATGTCTTAGGAAACAGTTAAGTTATGCGAAATCAAGATCCAAGTCTGTTAATAATTCTACAATATCATTTAATAATAGCAGATCAAATAATTATAGCCATATTAATAATATAAGAACTATAGCTAACAATTATAATATAAGTAATAATACTAAAAGCATTAATTCTAAGCAAAGATTAAATAGAAACTACAGCACCAGGAATTTATCTTATAACTCTCAATTCGTACCAAATCATGAACAAACATATTCTGAGTTGTTGGCTGGTCAAATAAACGACCTTAATAACCAGAAAAAAAAACCAAACAAGTTTACTAATAAAAAATCTTATAAATTGTCTCAGCTGGTATCAAACAATCAAAAAAGTGCAATAGATATTATTAATAATAAACGTATTGATCACTCTCAGCCTAAAAATATAATAACGACTGGAGAAGAAGCTAAAAAATTATTGGGTGAAAATTTTGAAGTAAATAAAACGAGCAGTAATAGTACACATCTTACAAAAAATAGTATTGAAATTAACAAAGATATAAAAAATAGTAATTATGTAATTAATAATGATAATAAAGAAGATGAAAAAGTAGTTGATCATAGTGACAATATTAATAAATGGAACAATAGTGAAGATTATAATAATATGAATAATATTAATAATAATTTGGAATTCAAAAGTATTAAGTTTAATCTTGACAAGAATAATAAAGGCAAACTTGATTATTTATTAACAACCGATAAATATAATGATAAATATAATGATAAATATTCAGTAATAACTGAAACTAACCGGGAAGATAATACAACAGTAATGGGCGATAAGATAACAACTACAAAGAAAAAGAGAAATAAAAAAGGGTACAACAACATTATAAATAATGATGATGATCTTGAGAAATTAGCGAGGCAAGAGCAAGAGAGAACTAAACAATACTATATTGATACCATCAAGAAACGTAAGCAAGAATTCAGTAAACTACAAGAAAAATGCAAACAGTTACATTTAACATTAACCCAAACTGATTGGGAAGCGCAGAAGAACAACAAAACGTTGACAAATTTTTATAACAACTCAATGATTCCTAATAAAACATTATATAACAAATTATTATCAGACAATAATTGTACTACATTATTTGACAAATGGCGCATAGTATCAGCATTCATGCTTACTGATGTAAATTTGTATAACGAAGCAACATTTGATTTAATGGCAAATATTGATTTTGATATTTATAAATCTATGCAAGACAAGTATTCATTTATAAAAGCTAAAATTACAAACTATAACAGTTATATTACATATATAAAAACTGATGCTGTATTGCAGAAAACAGTAAATGAATTATTCTTGAAAATATATTTTGAGAGTATAGCAAGCATCAAAATTCTTCCTAATGACACTAATCCTAAGAGCTATTGGCAAGGCAAGATTACGCAATTACAGAAAAAGGTAATACAAGCTTCTTCAAACAAAACTCGTATTTATGACCAAATAATATTTAATTGTGAGGATCTTTTACGCGAGGAGCAAAAGGCAGATGCAAAATATGCAGACAAAACCTTGTCAGATAAGAACAAAATCGACTTAATAGGCGATGAGTTATTATTGATAATGACACAAATATATTGTTACAAATACTTATTAAAAAAGTATAGTAATAAATATAATACAGGATTAAGCAATGTAAATAGTGAAA
The DNA here is from genome assembly GCA_946408175.1 of uncultured Holosporaceae bacterium. Lineage (GTDB taxonomy): Bacteria > Pseudomonadota > Alphaproteobacteria > RUG11792 > RUG11792 > RUG11792. The sequence goes on along the minus strand of CAMJRB010000008.1, from coordinate 14,382 downwards.
TAAATGCAGGAAATTATCTTAATCGGCAGGATATGTCTAAACAAAATATTAATATAGCGCAAGTAGTAATAAATCATAAATTAAAAATTATCAACAATGTTAAGAAACCAAATATAAGATTTAAAGAATTATCTCAAATGATAAGTGAAATGATTCCTACAATGCAACAGCAATTCGGTAATTTTGCTGATAATGATTTCGATGATAATTATCTTTGTTCTGATTCAATATATGACAAACTAGCATCAGCTCTAGATGTAATAGATTTTTGTGACAGTTTGAGTAAACAGATTCTAAAAAGTAATGATCTTACATTTCCTAATGAAAATGCAAGTATGGAAAATATAATTGAATGGTTTGAGAGTCAACTTGATACGAAATTGAAAATTAGACTAAATAATATGATACAAAAGTTGGATATATAAATATAGCTTGCAGAGTTGCTAAGTAATATTAAATACTTGGCAACTTTTTTATATTTTATAATTACTTCCTGGTTATTATAATAATGGTATAGATCAAATATTCCTTACAATATATTAATTGATACATAATATATATTAATAATTATTGGTATGTAATTAAACCCATACTATGAGAAGAAAGCGCCCTAGCACATTTAAAAAATATGTCAAGGAATTTATTATTTGTAGGATACTTCATAATAGGAAACTGACATGATAGAATTAAGTTGTTAGCTTTATCCGAAGTGTTGAATAATGAATGAAGTCAAGGAAATATATAATAATGCCAAGTCATGGCCATTCGAAGAAGCTAGAAAACTAGTTTCAAGAGTTAAAAGATTAAATAAAAAGGAAGTAATACTTGAAACTGGGTACGGACCCTCTGGACTTCCTCATATAGGCACTTTCGGAGAAGTTTTAAGAACTACTTTAGTAATGAATGCGTTTAGAAGACTGATGCCAGAAGTAAAAGCAAAATTATATGTATTTTCAGATGATTCAGATGGATTCAGAAAAGTACCTACTAACGTTCCTAAACAGGATATGTTGAAAGAGTACTTAGAAAGACCTTTAACTTCAGTACCTGATCCATTTGAACAATATGAAAGTTTTGCTCATCATAATAATGCAATGTTAAGAAGATTTTTAGATTCATTTAATTTTGAATACGAATTTAAAAGCTCAACTGAGATGTACAAAACTGGTGTTTTTAATGATTGTTTAAAGAAAATTTTAGAGCATTTTGATGAAATTATGAATATAATGCTACCTTCATTAAGAGAAGAAAGGCAAAAGACTTATAGCCCTATATTACCGATTAGTCCAGTTACTCATAAAGTATTACAAGTTCCTGTAGAAGAAATTGATTTAAATAATTATTCAATAGTATACACTAATCCAGAAACGAATAAAAAAGAGAAGTTATCGGTATTGAATGGTAATTGTAAATTACAATGGAAAGCTGATTGGGGTATGAGATGGGTTGCTTTAGGTGTAGATTATGAAATGAATGGCAAAGACTTAATAGATTCATTTAAGTTATCTTCTAAAATATGTAAAGTAATAGGTGGTATTCCTCCTGAAAATTTAACTTATGAATTGTTTTTAGATGCAGAAGGTAAAAAAATATCTAAATCTAAAGGTAATGGATTATCAATAGATGAATGGTTAAAATATGCTCCTGAAGAAAGCTTAGCATATTATATGTTTCAAGCCCCTAAGAGAGCTAAAAAACTTTATTTCGATGTAATACCTTCAGCTATGGATGCTTATATAGAAGAAGTAAATAATTATGATGGTAATGTAAATAAATTAGATACTACTGTATTTCATATACACAATGGTAATATTCCTCAATATAAAGGTGCTTTAAAGTTTTCATTATTACTCAACTTAGTACAGGCTTGTAATACTAACGATGAGAATGTATTAATGCAATTTATTGTTAAGTATTTGAAAAATACTAATAATGAAACAGTAGAATTTATGAGGAGATTAGCTAAATATACTATTGTCTATTATAATGATTTTATTGCTAATACTAGGAAATGTGAAGCACCAAACGATACGCAATTAAAAGCATTAATAGATTTAAGAGAATCATTAATAAATATAAATAAAGATGCAGAAAGTGATGTATTGCAACATCTTATTTTTGAAATTGGTAAAAAATACTATCCCGAAAACTTAAAAGAATGGTTTGTATCATTATATAAAATATTATTTGGATCTGACAATGGTCCAAGGATGGGCTCTTTTATATCTTTGTATGGTATAGAAAACACTATAAAATTAATTAATAATAGGATAGGAAAGTTGCATTAATATGCAACAAAGTATATATTGTTTAATTTTAGTAGAACAATGTATTTGTACTTTAGTAGAAATAATTAATAAGAGTATAGAGAAAGTACAATAATATGGAAAACAATATATATTATATTGGTAATGTAAGACAAAGTATATCTTATGTAATACAAGTAAATAACTCGTTAAAGAATTGTATTGGTATGATATTAGATATATTATGCTATTAATTAGTATTTAAATAGAACAGATGCGTTAATATTTCGTCAAATATATCTTATATTATGAAATACAATGGGTTAGTAGAGTATTGTAATAAAGTAAAAAAGAAAGGTAGTAATTAATATGCAGAATATTGTAAATTTTAATGTAATAAATAAGAGGTAATTATATGAAGTCTAATATATCTTATGTAATAAAACGTAATGGATTAATAGAACATTTTAATAAAGATAAAATTATTAATACGATTCATAGAGTTACTAATTCTACTAATTCATTGGGAAAATTAACTGATTTAGTATTGTCAAAATTAGAAGATACTACTTCAGATGTCAAAGTTAGTGCTGAAAATATAAGCTCCGTAATATCAGAAATATTATCCTCAGTACCTACAAATAAAACTGTATCAGGAGGAAATATTAATGCAGGACAAGCAGTAAAAGAATATATAGATAATATAGATTGGAGAATTCACGCTAATGCTAATTTAGATTATTCTCTAGGTGGATTAATATTAAATCTTTCAGGTAAAGTAACTGCTAACTATTGGTTAAAATATGTTTATACTCCAGAAATAGGAAATGCTCATATAAATGGTGATTTCCACATACATGATTTGGATTTCCTAGGTGGTTATTGTGCTGGTTGGTCTTTGAAAACTCTTTTAAATGAAGGGTTTTGCGGAGTAAGAGGCAAAATATCCAGTAATCCTCCTAAACATCTTGCAAGTGCTTTAATGCAGATGGTTAATTTTTTAGGAACATTACAAAATGAGTGGGCTGGAGCTCAAGCTTTTAGTTCTTTTGATACTTATTTAGCCCCATTTGTTAAAGTTGATAATCTAACTTATACAGAAGTAAAACAACAAATACAAATGTTTGTATTTAATTTAAATGTACCTACTCGCTGGGGTACTCAAACGCCTTTCACTAATATAACTATAGATTGGCATTGTCCAGAAGATTTAAAAGAAGAAGAAGTACTAATAGGAGGTGTACCTAGCGGCATCAAATACAGTGATTGTCAAAAAGAAATGAATATGATAAATAAGGCTTTTATGGAAGTGATGACAGCTGGAGACGCAAGTGGGAGAGTTTTTACTTTTCCAATACCTACTTATAATATAACAAAGGATTTCGATTGGGATTGTGAAAATGCTGATTTATTATTCGAAATGACAGCTAAGTACGGTGTTCCTTACTTCCAAAATTTTCTCAATTCAGACTTAAAGCCTAATCAAGTGCGTAGTATGTGTTGTAGATTGCAGTTAGATTTAAGAGAATTGCTAAAAAGAGGAGGAGGATTATTCGGTAGTGCTGAACAAACAGGATCTATAGGAGTTGTAACTCTGAATATGGCTAGATTAGGATACTTATCAAAAGGTAATTATAATAAATTAATAGAAAAATTAGATCAATTACTAGAATTAGCTAAGAACTCCCTTGAAAAAAAACGAAAAGTATTAACTGAATTATTAGATAGAGGTTTATATCCTTATACAAAAAGATATTTAGGACAATGGAAACATCATTTCTCAACAATAGGAGTAAATGGTATGAATGAAATGTGTATAAATTATTTTGGCAGTGCAGATGCGAGACAATATAATTTATATGAAAGTAAAGAAGCTAGAGAATTAGCTCTGAAGGTACTAGACCATATTAGAGCTAAATTAACACAATTTCAAATAGACACTGGAAATATGTATAATCTGGAAGCTACACCAGCAGAAGGAGCTATGTATAGATTTGCTAAAAAAGATAAAGAATTATTTGGTAATAATATAGTGCAAGCCAATACAAAAACTCAAGATCCTTTTTATACTAATTCATCACAATTACCAGTAGGCTGTACTGAAGATTTGTTTGAAGCTTTAGATTTACAAGAGGAATTCCAAAGAAAATACACAGGAGGTACAGTAATACATTTGTATATGGGAGAACGTATTAGTAATAGTGCAGTATGTAAAAGACTAGTAAAAAAATGTTTAGAAAAGTATAAAATACCTTATTTATCAATAACTCCGACTTTTTCAATTTGTCCAAAACACGGATACATAGAGGGAGAACATGAATACTGCCCAAAATGTGATGAAGAGATAAGTTATAAGAAACAACATACAGGAGCATAGAGAAGAATAACAAGAATACAAAAAGCAGCAAATAAATACTAATTAATATTGAAACATATGCTTAGTTGTAACTGTTGTTATTATACTTGGACATTATTATATAACACTATGTATTATCCAAAATAGTTTTTATTTATAAAACTAAATGCTTCTATAACAAGTGTTTTTAGTAAAATTATGCAATATACTCAATTATAGCCATAGATACAGAATAGTTTTTCTCGTCACTAGTAGAAATATGTATAGAATATTTATTATTAGGTAAATTGCCATATAAATCACAATAAACTTTAGCTAGTGGTTGGCCTAATTCATTATGCAATATTTCAGTACTTTGCCAAGTCATACCGCTTTTATTACTAATGGCTTTTATTATAGCTTCTTTTATTGAAAAAATTTTAGCAAATGAATTGGTAACATCTATTCTGGAATTACAGAAATTTATTTCATTATAAGTAAAATATTTATTGATAAAATGATTACTAAATTTATCTAACAAATACTTAATTCGTCTATTATCTACTATATCTATACCTACTCCACAAATCATTGTTTTTACTAGTATATCTTAAATTATAATTATTATATAACTTAAAATTCTTATGATAATGTTAGAGCAAATATTTGTTAATGATTTTTGTAACAATTAACTACTTTTTAACAACAAATGAAATAAAATTAAAATAGATGCATATTTAATATGACTCAATTTAATAAAATGAGTACAAAACTTATGAAGTATATCATTATATGGCCAGCATTGTTACTATTTAATAATAATGGTTACAGTTCAGTTATAAATAATAATACTTATAGAATTCAACATTTTACTGCTGAGGATAAGGAAAATATTAAAAATATATCTGATAAAATTAAAGAGGCAGACAATGCTATTAAAGAATTCATAGATTATTATATATTTAATATTGATGGAATACATTCAATAAATAATAGTACTGATTTCGATTTACTACAAAGTATTTATGATAATCTCTGTCATGATTTTGTGGAAAATTATTTTAAAAGCAAAGCTTTTGTAAATATTAAAGCATATTCAGAAATTGTTAATCAAGTTAAGTCTTTTAAATATTCGCCATCATGCAGTAAAGTAGATAATCACGCGTATTTTGTTAACATATGTCTTGAAGAACTAACGAATCAAATACCTTTACAAGATATTAAAAATAAAGTAGTCACAATTAAGAATACATTGTTATGGCATAAAATAGACATTGAAGAAGACATTAGTGACAATAATATTAATATCAATAACATTAAAATAAATATTTGTAATAAAATCTTAAGCTATTTAAATATAACTATAAATAATAATATTTACGATATTTGGTTAAAAGAACTGGATAAGATATTTGATAACATCTATAATCAATCCTTATTGCAGTTACTAAAGATACCTTCTGATTTTTTTAGCAATACTTTGCAAAAAATACAAACAACTACTGGTAATGAACAAACTGAAACTATCTATGAATTTAAGAGAGAATTAATGTATGGCTTACCCTTGATTTTAGAAAAGAATCAACCTAAAATCCTACAAGAAATTGACGAGATTTTAAGTCAGCAAGATGTAGCAGAATTTTTGAAAAAGGGTATTTACTTTTGGGATTTGGAGAGAAGATTTAATAAAGAAGTAAAAAAGAAAAACAAAGCACGTAATTTGGACACATTCAAAAAAGCAATGAAGTACAATACACTAGGAACAAAGGCATTTTGTAATTATTGGATAGGAAAACTCAGACAACTAAAGGCAAGTTTGTTGGCACCATGCTATCGAAAGTCAAACATTATAATAGACAAACTAACTTCATATTTTAGGGAATTATTAAATTATAGTAGCAATAAATTAGACATGGCAGATAATGACATTTATGGATATTTTAAAAATTTTCAAAATTCTTGGAATAAATAAATTGTAATAACACATGAAACCTATGTAATTACTAATATAAATTTTTTATTGTATCATGTAAGTTAAAAGGTTTTATATCAAAGTTTGTTGTTTCATTTTAATAGGCAACTGATTATATAACAATATGTTATTATTGTTTTTTCCGGTTGCTATAAAAATATAAAATAATACTATAAATTATTTACTCTTCATAAATCTATACAAATATATCATTGCAGTTATTAGAATTAGCACTATGCATAGTATTCCCCAATAAGAAATTATTTTTTTATGTTCAGGAAATAATAAGTAATATATACTAAAAGTGAATACTAATGTAGTACATATTTTACTTAAAAATACTGGCTGCATATCAATATTATATTTATTAATTAATATAAATAATGATCCTATTAATAAAGCCAAATCCCTTATTGAGAGTATTAAAGCTATTATTAATACATAAATATTTCTACCTGAATATATATACATATTCCACAGCACTATATTGGCAAATATCTTATCTGATAATGGATCTAGTAATGCTCCTAATTGGGAAACTACATTAAATTTCCTAGCCAAATAGCCATCGAAAAAATCACTCAATGCACCTAATGTTAAGCATAGTACAGAACATATATTTAAGTTATGTTTTAGGGTATACACAATTAATGGTGCTATTAATATTCTAAAAATACTTAAACAGTTTGGTACTATACTTATTAATTGCATTTATATTACAAATCCTTCCACTTTAGATATTTCATAAAAGTGCCATATGTATGTTTCAAAAATAGCCATAAAATGCATATGTATTACTATAAAAGTATTATATGCATCTTAATGAGAGATAACATGCATCGTTATAAATTTTCAATAAATATATCATCAAAATCAAACATCTCTAATTCACTAAAGAAGAAAGATATTTCCCGTTGAGCTGTTTCAGGCCCATCAGAACCATGTACAGCATTTTCACCTATTGTTGCACCATACTTTTTTCGTAAAGTACCATCAGCTGCTTCCTGAGGATTCGTAGCTCCCATTAGTTTTCTATAATCAGCAATAGCATTATCTTTCTGTAATACTTGTGCTAACACTGGTCCTGAAGCTATAAATTTCCATAGTTCATGGTAAAAAGGTTTATCTTTATGTACTTCGTAGAATTTTTTTGCTTTAACTTGAGTTAATAATGTTCTTTTCTGTGCTATTATATAAAATCCTGCTTTTTCTATTATTGTATTAATTTCACTGGATAAATTGCGTGCCATAGCATCTGGTTTTATCATTGAAAATGTACGCTCAATTGCCATTTTGTTTATTAAATTTCCTAAATACCTTAATTACATATTAGGACATATTAAGCAATATTTCAATTATAAATTAGCCCATATGTGTCTTATAATAAAATTGTAAGTATCATGATTAAGTAAATTTTATTTATAATGTCTATATTGAATAATATTTTTAAATTTACAATAATATTTTTTTATTTAATGATAAATAATATTAATGCACAACAAATTAAAAGTGAAATTTGTATACCACCATACTTTGTTTCATTAAGAGTAAGTACAGCTAATTCTCATAAAGGACCTGGCATGCAATATAAGAATGCTAATAAGTATATACAGAAAGGTACACCTCTGTTAGTAATTGCTAAATATGACAAGTGGAGACAAGTAACAGATATTAATAATGATATAGGATGGTTACTACAATCTCAATTATCTAGTAAAAGGTATTTGATAGTAAAAACAGAAGAGTGCATATTATTTGCAGAACCTAATGTAAATAGTAAACAAATAGCTATACTAAAACACCAAGTAGTGATGAAGTTGAAAAATTTACATAATAATTGGTGTAAAGTAATAGTAATAGTTGATAAGAAGCCAAAATATAAAGGATATGTCCACAGAAAAAATGTATATGGATTATTGGATAATGAAACAAACTTAAAATTATAAGTTGTATAAATAATAGGAAAGATAATGTATTAAAGTACAATATGTTAATACAACAAAAAAATTTTTAAAATCTAATTTTAGAAAATAGAAGGTTTTAGTAAATATAATCTGATAATTTATAAAAATAAATAGAAAATATACTATGATCTATTGAAAATAAATGAGGAAATCACTCTTATAAACAACTTTAACTTACATTTTCACAGTTGATAATTGATTTATTGCTATCAATTAATAATTACTTATGTGTTAATTTAATCACTATGGGCGTATTTTCAAATAGCATAAAAGGTATTAAAATTGATATAATTATATTGTAAGATACATTAGAGAATATAATTTTTGTTATGAATGGTAAAAATAATATTAAAATAGTTGCTATAGAAGAAGAAATGCAATCGGCGTATTTAGATTACGCTATGAGTGTAATAGTGGCCAGAGCATTGCCAGATGTTAGAGATGGTCTAAAGCCAGTTCATAGGCGTATTGTATTCTCAATGAATGAAGCTGGTAATCAATATTCTAAACCTTTTAGAAAATCAGCAAGAGTAGTAGGAGAAGTGATGGGTAAGTATCATCCTCATGGTGATGCTGCTATCTATGAAACCATGGTCAGATTAGCTCAGTGGTTTAGTATGAGAGTACCATTAGTAGAAGGCCAAGGAAACTTTGGTTCTATGGATGGGGATACAGCAGCGGCTGCTCGTTATACTGAAGCTAGATTATCTAAAATATCAGAAGCATTAGTGGCCGATATAGATTATGATACTGTAAATTTTATTCCTAATTATGATAATTCATTACAAGAACCTTCAGTATTGCCTGCTAGGTTTCCCAATTTATTAGTAAATGGTAGCAATGGTATAGCTGTTGGTATGGCAACTTATATACCTACTCATAATTTAGGAGAAGTAATAGATGCTTGTTGTGCAGTATTGGATAATCCCAATATAACACTAGATACTCTAATTCATCAGTACATACATGGTCCTGATTTTCCAACTGGAGGTATTATACTTGGCATTGATGGTATTAAAAAAGCATTTAAGACAGGTGCTGGTGCTGTATTAGTAAGGTCTAAAACTGAAATAGTAAATAATGGTAGACATGATTCAATAATAGTTACTGAAATTCCTTACCAAGTAAATAAATCTAAATTAGTTGAAAGGATAGCTGAATTAATTAAAAGTAATACAATTTCTGATATAAGTGATATAAGAGATGAATCCAATAAAGACGGAGTTAGATTAGTAATAGAATTGAAAAAAGGAGCAGTTGGAGAAGTAATACTCAATCAATTATTTAAATATACTCAACTGCAAGTAAATATATCTTATAATATGCTTGCATTAGTAAAGAACAAGCCATTAAAACTATCATTGAGAGAGATAATTGATAATTTCATTGAGTTTAGAAAAGAAGTAATTAACAGAAGATGTAAGTATTTATTAAATCAAAATAAAGATAAGGCTCATACGTTAATAGGATTTTGTATAGCTTTAAATAATATTGATAAAGTAATACATATAGTTAAATCAGCTTCTGATAAGAGTGAAGCCAAATTTAATCTAATGAGTGAACCATTAAATATTGGTGATATTAATCCTATGCTTCAATTAACAGAAGATGAACAATCAAATAATGATTTATATAAATTTACTGACAGTCAATCTTCATCAATATTGGAGATGAAATTAAATAAATTAACTAATTTAGAGAAAAGTAAAATTCAAGAAGAATTACAGAATGTAGCAGATGATATAAAAGCATTACTATCAATATTGAGTTCTAAAGAGAAAGTAAATGAGATAATAAAAAATGAAATGTTAGAGATAAAAGAGAAATTTAGTACTCCAAGATTAACTAAAATAGAATATAACTATGAAGATATAGATGATGACGATTTAATACAACAGGAAGATATGGTTATTACTTATACTACTGATGGCTATATTAAAAGAGTACCTTTGGATAATTACAGGATGCAAAAGAGAGGGGGTAGGGGTAAAAACTGTATGAATACAAAAGATAATGATTTAGTAAAGGATGTAATAATAGCTAGTACTCATAATGAAATATTATGTTTTTCAACTATAGGCAAAGTATATAAAGTAAAAGTTCATAAACTGCCATTATGCAGTTCAGAATCAAGTGGTAGAGCGTTAGTTAATGTTTTACCTTTTGATGAAAATGAGAAATTATCTAATATATTAGTACTACCCAATAGTAATGAAGTAGAAAATAAAACTTTAGTATTTGTTACTTCATTAGGTAATGTAAGAAGAAACAAATTTTCTGATTTCTTTAATATTCAAGCAAATGGCAAAAAAGCTATAAAACTGGAAGAAAATGAAACATTAGTTAACATTCTATTAGCCAATGAATACGATGATTTATTCATTGCTACTAAGCAGGGATTATGTAATAGATTTCCAGTTAATGAAATAAGAATATTTGCTAGTAGGGACTCTAATGGCATTAGAGGAATTAAACTAAAAGATAAAGATGAAGTAATATCAGCTTCATTATTATATAAGTCAGAAATAGAATCAGTTGAAGAAAGAGATAATTATTTTAAAGTAGTTAATGAGTTACGAGATAATATTAGTAAATTAACACCAATTGATAGAATGTCAAAATTAGTTATGAATGAGAAATTTATATTGACAGTTACTAGTAGAGGATTTGGACAGTTGGCATCATTCTATGATTACAGACAAATATCTAGAGGAACTCAAGGATGTCAGAATATGACTCTTAGTGATAAGAATGGTACTGTAGTAGCTTCATTTCCTGTCAATAGAAATGATCAAATAATGTTGTTGACTAATACAGGAAGAATACTAAGATGTAGTGTATCAGAAATAAGAATTACTAGGAGAGGAGCCAAAGGAGTTATATTATTTAGATTAAATAATGATGATAATAATAATGAAGAACTAGTAACATCAGTGTCTAGAATAGATGAAAATGTATCGAATATTGATGAAGATAATAATACTTTATAATATTTAAATACAAAAACATTAAATTTTAATTTTCCAACTACTATACATACTAAATATATAGTTGTAAAAACAATTACAATTAAGAATTGTAGATGGTAAGCAATCAAATTACATTATAAATTGATTTATTTCACATATTAAACATAATACAATATTGCTTTATAAGTATGTTATACATTATAATGATTATTTAAAATTTATTTGTACTATTTAATTTTAATACTAACAAATAACAAATTTATTATACCAAATGTGTTATGTCTATATCTTCAATAATTGCAATAAATAACATCATAGAAAGATAAAACACTGTTATTAAATTAATAAACTAATTTATAGTACCATACATTCTTGCTATTCTAAAAAAATAGATATATTTAAATTCTGATCTTTCTAGGTAACTTACTATGTTCTTGAAAATATTTAGCCCATTTTTTGATCTTACTACTCTTTAATACATCCTCAATATAATCTGTAGTGGATTTTAAGTACTTTTTCACAGTATCATAACAATAATCGGACCAATTCATGTATTCCGCTTTACTTATTTGACATAACTTATTGTTTATTAATTGGATAACATCATAAAGTGGGCATATTATGTCACAAAATATATTTTTTTCTAAATATTTTGTTGTCTCCTCTCTATTCTCACTGTTGTCAGATTTAATTATTGTATGCATATCATCAAAGCATTCATGAGAGATTTCTAATACTCTATTACCTAAATATTTAAATAGACTCAATATATTTATATTTTCATTTAAGTAGTTTGGATTATCAAATAATTTAAAATTTACTTTTGTATTATGCTTGAAAAGTTTGTAAAAAGAATATAAATACTCTACATCTTGGTTGATGTCTTGTAAGAATTTAGGAAATATTTCTATACTATGGAAGTAAAATAACTGCGCAGATTGAAAATTATTCTCAGTGTTTCCTTGCTCAATAAATTTATTAATAGTTTGACGCCATTCATCGTATACATGATTGTCTTTAGTATATAGTCCTTTTATGTAAAATATTTGGCACATATGATATAGGGCACTCGCTATTTGGTTACACATAATAGCACAATTTATAATTGCATCCCTCAATATCAATGAGGATGCATTCTTATCACAATAGTCTATAATTTCATCTACTTTTAGTTTTATCTGTGTAGTAGAAGATTTATTATGGATTGAGAAAGCTTTACCGCATACTATTGGTCCTACAACTAGCCTTTTACATCTTGCATCAGAAGATAATTTGTTATTTACAAAATTAATATTTGATTGTAAGGAATAATTACTTTCCATACCATAACAATTTACAATTGTTCCTACACCAAATATTATTAATGAGGTTGTTAAAAATTTTAAGTATTTCATAATCCACATATAAATTAATCACTTAACAATTATTATTCTAATATATTTTATAATATTTGTTAAGTGCCATGCGAATTCTTTTTATTAAAGCTGCATAAATTAGCAATTATTTTCTAAAATGTTTAAATAAATTTTACGTGAAATTTACATATGTTTGTATATTTTAGTAAAATGCAAATTGAAGCAATAATGTATAAAGAAACTCAAAATAATAATAATCAAAACCTACAAGATAATCATAACCCAGAACAACCAAAGTAATACAAAAATAATAGGGACTCAAATCCCTATTTCTTTCGTATATATGTAGTTTATGTAATATATTTTTAATAATTACTTAATATTATGTTTTTTATTATTTCTTTGTTTTACCTTATTTAGATCTACAGCCACATGAAGTAACTACTCACTATGTATGGAATTGTACCTGGCTTATAAAATCCACCAGGAACTGCGTATTGTATTACATCGTAGAATGATTGAGCTGCTTTCTTCGTATTATTTGGACCCACATAACTACCTATGATAGGTAAAATATATTTACTTTTAATGTCTTTTAATTTACTTTCTTTATGAGCTCTATCTATTTGTGCTTGTTGAAAATACTTGAAATATTTGTTAGCTTCTTCAGTTAGTTTTACTCGTACATTTTTCTTTATGAAAAACCTGGTAATCTCATCAGAGATGTATGAATACTCATTAATTTTCCATATCGTACTATAAGTCGATTTTATATTTTCACTTTTTAATATATTTTTAACCATAGGTAAAGAATCAAAGTACTTAAATATGCGTCGTATATAATTTTTAATTTTATGTGTCAGTTCATGTCTTGGAATCCAAGTTTCAGGCTTATCCAATACAAAATATTTAGGAATTAATAATTTGGTAAGTTTGCATATTAAATTTTTTATCTCTTGATATAATCCCGTCGCGCAATACTTTCGCTTATCCCAGTACTCAGATTTAACCCAATCTTTATATTGAGTATTTTCCTGCAGTTCATCAACTGTATAGTCTTCCTCAAAATCAATAGAGTCATAATGTCGTAATATATCACCTGAATACACTAAAATATTATAATACTTTACATTAGTCATTATATGTACTAGTAAATCAAAAGCTAATATTTCTTGAGCTTCATTAGTTGTAATAATATTTCTGCGCTGCAATTCTTTTACATGATGACACAAGGCAGTACCATTTTCATGAAATGAATTATTATCAGGAGTATAAACTAATTTGGTTAATTGTTTTAAAGTATTAATATCATTACTTTTATAAAATTCTTTAATATTTCTAATATAATTCTTAATTTCTTTTCTTACATCGTTCTTATTGTAATACTGCTTATTATTAAATAGTTCTTCAGTTGTTGCGATTAATTCCTTGCTATCAAAAGTATTTTGTACTGGAATATTGTGGATTTGGAGATTGTGATTTGGTCGAGTTTCATTAATTGTATTGAAACTGTCATCTTGCTGGCTAATATTAGTACTAAT
>CAMJRB010000007.1 GCA_946408175.1 uncultured Holosporaceae bacterium | reverse complement strand
GGTAATACAGAATCACATCAATTATTAAAAATGTTATTACATTAACAAACTATTTTATACTATACTTATGTTTTATGATTTTGCACATCACTTCTCTTTTACAGGTAATGAATTGTTTTGTTTAAAAAGCATAGTTATTAATTTTACTATCAAATGTCATGACTATTTAATACATCATTAATATAATCGGCAGTAGATTTTAATTGTTGTTTTAATGTATCTTTATCATAATCTGTGTAACTAATATATTTTGCAATGTTATTTGAAAGGTCATATAAATTTTCTTTTATTTTATATAAAGTTTCATAAAATGGTTCTATGATATCAGCAAAAAGTACCTTCTCTAAATAGCTCGTTTTATTTTCTTGATTACTTAAATTAGGATCTTTGACTGCATCATACATAGTATTAACTGCGTGACGGGCTAGTTGTAATATTCTATTTCCCAAATATTTAAAGAATTTTACTAAATGAATATCTTGTGTTAAATAATTCGGATTATCGAATAATTTAAACTTGTCATCTTTAATTGGTGAATCAAATTTAATTGTTGAATCAAGATGCTGTAAGAAATTACTAGAAACAGTTATATTTGCTTTAGCTAATTTCTTGTTACATAAAACCACCGAATCATTCTTTTCTTTTGGTCCGAACCTTTTTCTTGCAAGGTTCATACCGCTATTGTACAAAGAATACAATAGCTCATTATTTTTTTGCCACTATTTTTGCTATATTCTGTATAACTATTTTCTCTATCTTTTGCATAATTATTTGTTTTATATTGTATTTGTGAACCATCAAACAATGCAGATACAATTCTATTGCAAATAGTTGCAAGAGCAATTATTTTTTCCACTACAAGATTAGCAGCATTCTGTGTACACACTTCCACAAGGTACTTTATTGTACATTTCATTGGTTCACGCTTGGAATAATTTTTTAAAAATATATCTTCACCATAAAATAATATTGGGCCAATAAATGTATAACATCTTTCATCTGAGGATAATTCGTCACTATTATTAATTAATTGTTCACTTTCCATACCGTAACAATTTATAATTGTCCCTGCACCAAATATTACTAACGATGTTGCTAAAAATTTTAAGTATTTCATGATCCACCTATAAATTAATCAATCATCAATTATTATTCTAATATATTTTATAATATTAGTCAAGTACCATGCGAATTCTTTTTATTAATGCTGAATAAATTAACAATTATTTGCTAAAATTTTTAAATAAATTTTACGTGAAATTTACACATGTTTGTACATTTTAGTAAAATGAAAATTGAAGCAATAATGTATAAAGAAGCTCAAAATAATAATAATCAAAACCTACAAGATAATCATAACCCAGAACAACCAAAGTAATATAAAAATAATAGGGAATCAAATCCCGATTGTTCCGTGTATATGTAACATGTATATAGATATAGTAATGCATATTTTAATAATTTAAATGATTTATTCTGCCTATTTTTTATTATTTTTTTTTGCTAGACATCAAATAAAGTATTTTTTACATTGCTACAGTATACATCTAGTGGTTTATTTAGATCTAAATAACTTCTCACTATATCTCGAATATTACCAGGCTCATGCATGCCACCAGGAACTGTTTTGTATTTTGCTAGCATGCGAGACATATTTTGACCTGCATAATCAAATATTCCTTGTATAATATACTTACTTTTAATTTTATCTTTTAGTGCTTTATTGTGTTGTGATTCTTGACATGTTTGAATATAATTGTTAAGTTCTTTCTTTAGTTTATTTTTTACTGATGGCTGACAAAAGAAATTCTTAATTGTATAATAGATTGCTTCATTCATAATTTCTTCTGGGATCATATAATAAATTGATTTAATATTTTTAGCATTTAATATCTGTTTAATTATAGGTAAAGAATCAAAATACTTACACATACTTTGTATATAATCTTTAATTTCAGATGTAAGTTCATCTCTTGTAATCCAAGTTTCAAGCTTATCTAATACAAAATATTGAGGAATTAATAATTCAGTAATACTTCTTATTGTTGCTTCAATCTCTCTCCATAATTTTCGCTGAACATTTTTCTTTTTGTGACAATCATCAAATTCATTAACCAAAAATTGCTCTTCAGCGTCTTCTATTAATTCAGACTTCCCATTTTCTGACTCATCAGGGGTTGTATGTCTTATTGCATCCTGTTGCTGTACTCCTTCATTATAAGTTTCAATGTCAGTCATTATATGTAGTAATAAATTAAACTCTAATATTTCTTGAGCCTCACTGAATGTAATAATATTTCTGCTCTGCAATTCTTTTACATTATGGCACAATGCAGTACTATTGTCATAACATGAATTATTATGAGTAGTATAAACTAATTTAGTTAATTGTTTTAAGGTATTAACATCATCACTTTGGTAAAAAGCTTTAATATCTGGAGTATAATTCTTAATTTCTTCACTTACATTTTTCTTATTGTAATACCACCCATTAGTAAATAATGTATCAGTTGTTGCAATTAATTCCTTGCTATTAAAAGTATTTTGTACTGGAATATTTTTTATTTGGAGATTGTTATTTTGCGGAGTTTCATTAATTGTATTGAAACTGTCATCTTGCTGGCTAATATTAGTACTAATATTATTAGTCTCATCCATTGTACTTTCCTTTTTACTCTCCATTTTATTTTCCATACAATAACAACTACTACTATTTATAGCTGTTCCACAACTTAGTATTATTACTGAAGTTGTTAAAAAATTAAGGAAATTTTTACTCATTATTATCCTTTTAAATTAAAATACTCCTTATTTTTATTTTAAGATATTTTATAATAATATGCAATTATATTATTATATAATCTATACAAAATATCATATAATCTAATATTCAAGATACTAAAGAAATTAATATGCAGATATATACTATTGTTAATATATTAACTCTCGCACATCTTGGCAAAAAAATATTCAAATAATGTTAATTAGTAGTTGACTAGAATCCAAAGGCTTGGTAACATACTATTACAATGTATGTTACTAATGTATCGCGGGGTAGAGCAGCTTGGTAGCTCGTCAGGCTCATAACCTGAAGGTCGTTGGTTCAAATCCAGCCTCCGCAACCAATTGTTTTCATTAGTGTCTTGGCTAAAGTCTTTATTTAATAAATCAAAGAAGAAAAAAGTAAAGCTAATAAAGAGCAAACCAATTATTGATAAATTAACATTTGAACCTTATAAGTTTTCACTAGTAAAAGCTCTAGATATATTGAAATTACATTCAGATGTACTGATAATTAAAAGTAATTTACATTTTAGTTCAAAATATTCAGTAATTTATAAAGTTGAAGGAGTAAAAGATGGATACGTAGAATTATATACTAATTTCGTTAGTCCAATTGGAATAAATGGGTCATTACCGGATGCTTATGTTGAAAAATATGCGTTGTATAACTATAGAACTAAAAATGCAATAAGAGATTTTTTAGACATTTTCAGCAGTTGTAGTGTTAATGCTTATTATAAAATATCCAAACAATATAATCCAGCTTGTTCTAATAATATTTCTTATAAATCAATAATAGGTAAAATATTACTGCAATTATCAGGTTATAGTAGTGCAGAAGAATTTTATAAAGCAGTTAATTATACAGATATTCCCATACAATTACCAATATCTACTCATAATTTATTTTGGAATACAAATAGATCTGCTTACGGATTGAAATTATTACTAAGTAGTTTCTTTGATTGTACTGTAAAAATATTGGAATTTTATCCTAAATTAATAGAGCTACCAATCGAAGAACAGACGAGAATAGGAACTAAATTAGGACAATATAACGAATTAGGAATATCAGCAATATTAGACAAATTCAGTTGGGATACGACGTCACAAATACTCGTAATAGTAGGACCTTTGCAATTTAATAAATATATACAATTTTTACCTAAAAGATCAGTGAATGATAGAAGATTTTCGCTATTACAGAAAATGGAAGAATTAATAAAACTATATGTGCCATTTGATATAACTGTAGTATTAAAAATAATATTAGATGAAAGTTCAGTAAATGGAACTATATTAAATAGATCCAAAGCACTTAATAGAGATGCTTTCATATTTGGGAAAACGAAAAATATATATTTTATGAAGGAAATATAATAATATATAAAAAAGTATTAAACAATAAATACTACTCCCCCCTATGAAGAATACACACATGCAACAATGTTTTATAATAATTATATAGTAGTATTTAATATAAGTATTTATTATATAAAATAATCTTTGGCATAGAACATAAAATTGTATAAAATTTTATTGATATATTAACTTAATAACACAATATTCTATATTGTTAATATACTACTAGTAATGTGTGTTATAATAAAAATATACAAATTAATAATTGATAATGATGCAAGAGAGTCCAATTTTAAATGATTATGTATTTAAACAAGTATTTGGACAAGAAGATAACAATCCTATATTAATATCTTTTTTGAATGCAATGCTAGATGGTGATGTAAAAGTAAAAGAAGCTAAAATATTAAATTCAGAACTTCCTAGGGCATGGGAATTTGGAAGATCTATTATTACTTGATGTTCAAGTTAAAACTGATGATGGTATTTATATTGATATAGAGGTACAAAATGGATACAAAGAAGATTTAGCAGATAGAATGGTAGTCTATGGTGCTAATATGATTACAAGATATAGTGAAAAATCTACCAAATATAGTAGTGACAAATGTATTGCTATTTGGATACTTAATTGCAATATTCCTGCCTTTAAACAATTTGACAATGATCCTATAATAGGAGCATTTGACTTTAGATCCAGAATAAATCCTTCTAATTATTTACAAATGAAAGAATTGACAATATATCCAGTGCAGTTAAAGAAAGGATTAAAAATACTTGAATTATCACCAGAGAAGCAAACTTGGATTAATTTCTTAAGAACTTCAGAAAATAATAGTACTCCAATTGAGATAGATGAAATACATACTGCTTATGATAAGATGAAATTAACTACAGGTAGTGCTGCTTATAGGAACTATGAAGAAGCTGCTAAAAAAATGGATAGATTAAAAGCTATTGAGATTGAAGAGGCTAAAGAAAAAGGCGAACAAAAAGCTAAGATAGAAACTGCACGTAACCTTATAGATATTGGTTTATCTATAGAACAAATAGCAAAAGCTACTGGTTTAAGTATTGATGTAATAACATCATTAAAATAATAATTCTCTAATATTATTAGAAAATCCTATTACAGAACTAGGTATTTATTATTTGTCTCTTAATCTATTTATAGTAAAAATTAAATACTATAGGTAGATATTAATATTTTTTAAATATTTTATGCAAGAATGTTTTTAAATTCTTCATATATTTTGTCTAGTTTGTCATTGTATTTATTCAAATTATTACAATATTTATTATAAAAAGCGCTTAATTTACCATTTATATTATTAAAAATAAATCTATATGTTCTTATTACTTTAATAATAATATCATCGAAGATTAGTAAAAATAACTCATATAATTGTGATTCATTATCGTTTTGATTACATTTATTTTGTTCAAGCTTGTTACAGTCTTTTTTTGATTTATTTACATTTGGTCTTTTTCCAGTATTATTATTGTTGTTTAATTCATTCTTATGTTTTTTATTTTTAATATTGTTTGAGCAATTAATGTTTTTATTATCAAGGTATATCTTTAGACTATCTATTACATCTTTAAGTATCGTTAGATAATATTTGTCAGATTTAAATTTCTCTATTTTATTGTAATTTTTGAAATATGTTAATATTTTATATTTGTTTATAGTATCATTATTAACTTTTATATTGTATTTTTTATTATGTTCTAATACTATTGTTATATTTAGTTCACTACTATTAATTATATTATAATGACACAGTATAGTAAGCAATATTACTTTAAATATAAACATTATTAAGAGTTCTTTAGTGTATGTATACTAATATATCACATTAATGTATATTAGTAAATATGTATTTATATGTAACATAATTCAACTATAAATGCAATCTATATAGCATAAATAAATGAACTCATTGCATAAAATGACCAATATACAGGATATTTATATTTACATTAATCTTTATAATTTTATTTGATTACATCGGTAATGTATTTTAATTTAATGTAATACTGTATATTACTGCAGTTCTATGTATTATATATTTAATTCACTATTTATTTTTTAATTCTTACTTATTTTTTCTCTTTTTTGTAGAGGTTTGTACAATATATTACCTATTACCAATAGCTATTTTCTTGCTAGCAATTGGAATAGATTTTACACTTTTCTAGTTCTTATATTTGCATGAGAGTATTATTCTCTCCTTACTTTAATATTTAATATTCTAATCTACACCTACTAATTCAGCTGGTTTTATTTTATCCATTTGTAATATATGATCTGCGAATGTATTTATAAATGCTCGATTATGACTTACTACTATTAATGTGCCTGGATATTCGTTTAAAGCATTAGCCAATACGTCTACACTGGACATATCTAAATGATTAGTAGGTTCATCTAATAATATACAATTATTTTTACTTGCCAGTAATGCAGCTATAGCTATCTTACTCTTTTCTCCTCCAGACATTACTGCAATTGGTTTATTTATATCTTCATTAGTAATTAATAAATTGCCTAATACTGTTCTTGCTTGCTGTATTGTTATATTAGGTACTAAGGCTAATAAGTTATCTACTGCATTTAATTTAGGATTTAATATTTCCAACTGATTCTGAGAATAATATCCTATCTTTAAATTATTCCCGTAAGATAATTGTCCCGACACTAATGGTATTTGTTTTACTATTGTCTTTAGTAATGTGGATTTACCTATACCATTAGTACCTATAACTGCTACTTTCCATCCTCTCATTATTTTAAAATTTATATTAC
Source organism: uncultured Holosporaceae bacterium (assembly GCA_946408175.1). Lineage (GTDB taxonomy): Bacteria > Pseudomonadota > Alphaproteobacteria > RUG11792 > RUG11792 > RUG11792. Next base: position 24,406 of record CAMJRB010000007.1, on the reverse strand, counting down.
TGTTTATAGGATTATTTTCTACATATCCAATACTGCCATTTTTAATTTCAATTACCATTTTACTACTTGGATATTCTATTGCCATTTTAAATACTGGTAATTTATTACTATCTTCCAAATTTATTCTATTTTCTATTTGTTTTAATCTTTCAATAATTTTTAATTTACTTTGAGCTTGTTTAGCTTTAGTGGCCTTATACCTAAATCTATCAACGAATGCTTGTAGTTGATTAGTCTTTTTAATTATTGATTCCTTTTGTTTTTGCATTAGAGCATCGTGGGCTTCTTTCTGTTCTAAAAAGTCATTAAAGTTCCCATTATATATATTTACAAATCCATTCTGTATATGCATTACTTTATCGGCTAAGCCATTAATAAATTCCTTATCGTGAGATATAAATAATAATGTTCCATTAAATGACTTCAAATATCCTTCTAACCAAATTAAACTAGGTAAATCTAAATGATTAGTGGGTTCATCCAATAATATAAAATTAGGATCGTTCATTAGCATCTTGGCTAATTCCAATCTCATTCTCCAACCTCCTGACAATTCTAATGGAGATTTTTCAAATTGTTCTTGAGAGAATTCTAATCCTAATAGCATAGCTTGCGCTTTTGATTCAAATGCATATCCATCGTAATGAGAAAATTCTTCTTCTTTTAATAAATATTTATTATAATATTCATCCGAATAATTATTAGATAATTTGTATAGCAAATCATTTACTTCATTACGTAAATTGTATAATTTGTTATTTCCAGATAGACATTCTTCTAATATAGTATTCTGTGGATTACTACAAGGAACTTGGGGGATATAACCTATAATACAATTTTTAGGAACAATTATTTCACCACTTTCATATTCTTCCAATCCTATTAGCATATTAATAAGAGTCGTCTTACCTACTCCATTGGCTCCTACTATTGCTATTTTTGCTCCCTCGGGAAAGTTATAAGAGAAATCTCTAATAATTTCTTTAGCACCGAAATGTTTAATTAAATTTTTTACTATTAACATATAAGTATTTTCTCTATATTACATGTTACCTCTAATAACTACTAAAATCTTATAATCGAAACTTCTAATAATATTTTCAGTTTTAAAATACTTAGTTACATTCTTTACTATTAACATATAACTGTTGATGTCTTCAATATTAGACCTATTACTTACAGAATACTACATATCTCTGCCTATACAATTTAAAATTTCTCCCAAAATGATTTCTAATAACTGCTTGAATAATATTTATTAAAGCTTTTTATTATTAATAAATAATTATTTCTAATATCTCAGATTATATATTATTATTACATAGTATTAATCAATAATATCATATAAGTATGTTAGTCTTAGTTTTGATTATTAGTATTTACACTAATATACTCATGTGCTATACATATGTATACTAAATATGGGAGAACATATACTCCCAGATCTATCCTAATATTGTATTGCATATTTATTATTTATTTACAAATACATATCTTGTAATGCAATATAATAATAAATTAAAAATACTATAACAATATTATTAATTGATATATTTAATTATATAACTATATTTACTACTTTATTCTGCACTATTATTATTTTCTTTATTTTATTTTTGTCTTGCAAATTAATAAATTCTAGAGCCTTCTGCTCAACTATTTCTTTACTAATATCTTTTGATATTTCCATTGGTTTCTTTAATTTACCATTTACTTGAATGGCAATAGTTACTTTCTCTTCCTTTATTAAATCTTTGTCAAACTCAGGCCATTTTTCTTCACTGATGTTATTCTTATATCCAAATAATTCCCACGTATTATGCTCACTTTGTTCATTTTCTGATTTGTGTTCGCATAGGATGTGATATTCGTTACAAATAATTTGCCACATCTCGTGACATATAAAAGGAGTTATAGGATAGAAGATTTTTATAAAAGTTTCAAAAGCAAATTGTAGCGATTCTATACTGGCTGTATTAATATTATCTTCTATATTATTAAATAATTCTCTTGCCAATGCTATTGCCTTATTTAAAGATATACTATTATATTGCTCTTCTATTTTCTGTAAATAAATATTAGTGATTTTATATAAGTCATTATTATTTTTTGTATTATTAATGTTTATATTGTCTTTATTACTAATATTTTCTTTATTATTATTTAATATATTACTGTTTTGATTATTATTGTTGTTACTACTATTTGAATTACTATTTTCTTCTTTTATTCTTTCTAATACTTTGTTAAATACTTTCCAAATTCTATTTAGAAATCTCCAGGAACCTTCTAGAGCTGCTGTATTCCAATCCAAATCCTTCTCCGGTGGAGTGTCAGATAATATAAACAATCTTAAAGCATCAACTCCATAAGAATCCATTATATTCTGAGGATTCACTATATTCTTCTTAGATTTACTCATTTTCTCAGATGGATATTCAGTTACTGGCTTACCATTATTATCTATTAATGTTCCATCTTCTAATTTCTCAACGTCATCTGGAAATACATATTGATTGTCGCTATTCTTATATAGTTTATGACATACCATTCCTTGAGTTAATAGCTTTTTAAATGGCATTGAGTGTTCACTGTATCCTAAATCATGCAACACTAACATAAAGAATCTAGAATATAATAAATGTAATACTGCGTGTTCTACTCCACCTATATAATTATCTACTGGTAATGATATATCAGTTACTTCTTTATTAACTGGGTCTTTACATTCATTATCCAAATATCTTAAAAAATACCAAGAAGATTCAAAGAAAGTATCTAATGTATCAGTATCTCTTACTGCCTCGTTTCCGCATTTAGGACATTTAGTATACTTCCAAGTAGGATGCTTTTCTAATGGATTACCTATTAAATTTTTAAAATCAATATCTTCAGGTAATTCTACTGGTAAATTAGCAGGTACTTCTCCACATTTTTTGCAATGCACTATAGGAATTGGACATCCCCAATATCTCTGTCTTGATATTAACCAATCTCTTAATCTATAAGTAACCTGCCTTTTACCTATTCCTAATTTTTCTAAATGTTCAATAATACAAGCTTTAGCTGCCTTTACTGTCTTTCCATTTAAAAATTCAGAATTTATTAGTAATCCATCTCCAGTATAAGGTAATTCTCCAGTATCCGATTGTATTACACTAGTAATAGGTAAATTATACTTTTTTGCAAAATCATAATCTCTTTCATCGTGAGCTGGACATCCGAAAACAGCTCCAGTTCCGTAATCTATTAATACAAAATTAGCTATATATACTGGAATTTTCTTATCTTTTATAAATGGATGTTTTATATATATACCAGTGAAGTATCCTAACTTTTCGGCTTTTTCTAAAGTAGCTTCATTTGTTCCAGATTGCTTACATTTTTCAATAAATTCTTTTACTTCTTTATTATTATTACTTAAATTTTTAGATACTTCATGATCTATTGATATAGCTAAGAAAGACATTCCAAATAATGTATCCGGTCTAGTAGAATAAACTTCTATACTTTTTATATTATCTATTATATTATTTTCTACTATTGTAAATCTAATTAAAGCCCCTTCGGATTTTCCTATCCAGTTTTCTTGCATTTTAATTACATTATCAGGCCAATTTCCTTGTAGTTCTTTCAAACCTTCCAATAGTCTTTCAGCGTAACTAGTTATTTTCATTGACCATTGATTTAATAATTTTCTCTCTACTATAGCTCCTGATCTCCATCCTCTACCATTAATCACCTGCTCATTAGCCAATACTGTATTATCTACTGGGTCCCAATTAACGTAAGATTCTTTTCTATATACTAGTCCTTTTTTATAGAATTCTAAGAATAACTTCTGTTCTTCAAAATAATAATCCTTACTGCAAGTACTTACTTCTCGTTTCCAATCATACATATATCCTAGTCTCTGTAGTTGTTTTTTCATTTCTTCAATATTTTTATTAGTACTAATTTCAGGATGTATACCAGACTGTATAGCAGCATTCTCAGCTGGCATTCCAAAAGCATCCCATCCCATAGGATGTATTACATTATATCCCTGCATTCTTTTTATACGAGCTACTACATCTCCTATTGTGTAGTTTCTAATATGTCCCATATGTAACTTACCAGAAGGATAAGGTAACATTTCCAATACATAATATTTCTTATTTGGATTTTTAATTATTGATTCATTACTTATAGAGTAACTATTAAAGTTTTCTAACCATTTTTTCTCAACTGCTCTGAAATTATAAATAATATTAGACATAATAATAAAACCTTTTCATTTATTTTATATACTATTTTATATAGAATAGTATAAACTTATCTAAATAACATAATTTCCTTACTATTAATTTTACAACATTGACATATAATGTCACGTGAAAAATTGGGTCATTTAAATACACCTTGATATATCTATAAATAAAGTAAAATTATGTCAATTGTATTTATATAATAATTATGTCAATTATAAATCAATCATTATATAATGATTATTTATACCAGTACATTTTCAGACAATTATATAGTAATGTATCTAATATGTAAAATATTCGTTTATTATAAAATAATAGTAACTTATACAAAGTGGCTTTATATTTCTGGGATAGTAAAGATTTATTTATTATAACGCCAAATAGTTGTTAATATAAACATATTTCTAGCATGGCAAATTATAATACTTCTAATATATATCATATACAACTTATCTAAATAACACTTCATGTAGTATTTCTAATGCGTAATATTTTTAATTAGTTTTTTATTTATAAAATAATAGTATATACTAAAATATTATCTAATTATATAATTTTGTATATTTAAATATGAACTTTGAAGAGGATGCTATATATAATCATTATTAATATAATATAAAATTATTTTGAGTAAAATTACATTTAAGAAATGTATTATTATGTATATATGTTAGGAATATTTAAGATAATATTATATCTAATTTTATTAAATACTTATATATCTAATAATCAATCTAATGCTGAGTTCTTATCTTTTTTAAAAAATATTTTTTCAAAAAAAAATGTTGATGAAGAACAAGTAATTGATAAAAACAATAAACCAGTTGAACTAAAAATTCCTATAAATTCTTATATATTAAATCAAATAAAAGAAATAAATAATGTAGCTATTAAAAATAAAGAAAAAAATAGAATAAAAGATGATAATTTCAATACCATTCAAGGACAACAGCAACAGATCTGTGGAATATTAGAAGATTATATTCACAGTAAAGAAGTATTTAATAAATGTCTATGCAAAGTTCAATCATTAATGTTAGTAATTGAATTTATTAAATCTTTTTGTAAAGAATTAAATACTGATTTAAAACAACTTTTAAATAATTTATATGACGAACTACTTAGTTATAACAAGATTACTAATGAATTATATAAAAAATTTAATAGAATATTAGATATAATTAATTTGATAAAACTTATATTTAAAGAGAATGATGGAATAATATCTAAATTAATGCAAATGGATAATGCTAAAAATATTAGTGAAAATTTAATTGAAAGTATTTTAAAGTATTATATACATCAATTAGATATTTTATTATATGAAGATACTATAAAGTATTATGATAATATTTTACATGAAATACTTATAAAAATTAGAACTAAAAAATCTATATTACCCAGTCAATTATTATTTATAATATTCAATTTTTTGAAAGAAGAAGTTATAAATCAAAATACATCATTATGTGAAGTATATAAAACATTTAAAAATAAGACAAGAAATATTAATCAAAAAATGGACTCTATAAATGATTACCTTACAGATACAATTCAAAATAAAAAGGATAATAATTATTATGCAAGTAATACCATTAATAATATTAAGGATAATGAAAAATTAATAGTATCATTTATTGACAATAATATTTCTGAACTAAATAGGAGTAATAAGGATATAAATGATGAAATTGAGAGAGTGCAAAATATTACTAAGAGTCTTATAGAAACATTGGCTATATTTAAGAACTATAATTATGATGAAAGAATATTATCATTAATGCAAGAAGAACAAGAGAAAAAACAAAATAAAAATAATAACAAAATTTCAGACCATAATAAAAGTATTAAAGATAACAATAAAAATAATTCAAAACAAGAATACACAGAAAATAACAATAAAGCACATAAAAATAATATAGCAAATACTAAAAATAATCAGAATAAAAATAGTAATAAATATATAGAAACTGATAAAAATATAAAAAGTAACAAATTCCAAAACACTAAAGATGTAGAGAATAATAATATAAAAATTAACAAAGAGGTATTAAATAGTAATAATATAAAAGAAACTAATACTGTGAAAAATACTAAAGATAAAGTAGATAATAATAAAAGTATAGAAGATAATAAAAATTTAAAGAATAATAATCAGCACAAAAAGTAAATAACAAAAAAATTATACTGTAGAAAATTGTAAACAAAATAAAAGAATAGTACGGAAGCTATAAAGGACATTGTAGAAGACAATAATATATTGATTATTAACAATAATAAGGAAATTAATTAACAATAATAAAAAGTATTAGAAACATATAATTATATAGTATATAGTATATAGTATATAGAAATGCGAGCAATAGTTAATTAAACAAATGAATAATAAAGATAAGTATCTTAAAAGTTTACTAAGTTTAGTAAAAAATTAATACACTTTTCATATTATCAAAAAGTAATAAATTAGTTAAATGGTATAGTTTTGGTTATTGGAAAGTCTATCAAATCAGACAAGTATTATAGCCACTGTATTGTATATATAATACTTTTTATATCATTTAATATTTATAATGCTAATGGAGAAATAGTATTCAATTGTCCTTGCAATACAACGAATCAACAAGTAAATGATAAAAAGCAAAGTAATAATAATATGTTAAGTACTACACAGAATTATAATACTAACACAACAAATAATGGTAATCAAAGTCCTAATAATTTAAATACTACAAACAGTATTAATAATACAAAGCAAAATAATGAATCTGTACAACAAATCAACAATCATCAAAATTCTAATAATGTTAATAATAAACAAATAATGAACAATCAAGTATTTTCTAAAAATTCTATCAATAAACCTACCCAGCAAATAAATAATGAACAAATGCTTAATAATAATATTCCTAATAATGAAATATTACAACATACAAACAAGCATGTAACATTATTACCTAAATTAGGAAAACATAACACTAAAGAACACTCTAAATCATTGCAAAGGTTAAATGCAAATCATGTAACTAAAATCACTAATACACATGTAACAATGCTGCCGGTAATTAAAAAAACACATAATAATATGCATGTTACTAAACTACCGAAATTATATGCAAGTCGTAATGATGATTCACAAACAGTGCAAACAAATAATCTTAGTAACAATTTTGTACCCAAGATAAATACCAATAATACTAAGCCTATGCAAAATATTATCTCTATTCAGACTGTAAATAACAGAAACTTCACTGAGAGTATTGAATCTATACAAAATACAAATAATGATTATTTAAGTAGTAGTAATCATTTAATACACAATATTAATACTATACCAAAGAATAATGCTAGAAAAAGTGTTAATTCTGTACAAAATATAGATAATAATACACAATATAATAATAATTTAAGAACAAATTATATAAATTCAGATAATGAACAGTATAATATGAATAATCAATACAAAACAATGAATGGTATTAAACATTGGCTGAAATTAAAATTATCTAAAAATTATTATAATAAAAATAGCCATTATAAGTGATGTATTGTACTATAGGAAAATATATCTTAATTTAGATAAATTTTATTGAACATTACTTAATCTAAAGACTATGGTTTACTTTTGCAGTTATATACAAATTATTATAAATTCGTCAAAAAATTTGCTTGTGTGTATCTTCGCTTTTTAGTATTTATTATATAATGATATTGTAAGCATTGGGGGGTTTCTTACATACTGGTAAATGTTAACTTATAATGACTTAATAAGTGAAATGAAAAAATTTACACCAGTAGTGGATGATGATCTAATAAAAAATGCTTATATATTTGCTTTAGATAAACATGGCACTCAAATAAGAGAATCAGGCGCTATATTCTTTTCCCACCCTCTTGAAGTTGCACAAATTCTAATAGATTTAAAGATGGATCAAGTCACTATAGCTGCTGGTCTATTACATGATACAGTTGAAGATACCGATACTACATTATCTGAGTTAAAAAATAAATTCGGTGCAGAAGTTTCAAAAATAGTTGATGGAGTTACTAAATTATCTAAAATAGAAACAAGTAATTTAAGCAATAAACAACATGAAAATTATAAAAAATTATTAATATCAGCAGCTAGTGATATAAGGGTACTCATAATAAAACTAGCGGATAGATTACACAATATGAGAACCTTAAAATTCAAAAGAAAAAAGAAAAAAAGAATAGAAATAGCACAGGAAACATTATCAATATATGCTCCTTTAGCTGAAAGAATAGGTTTAAATAAATTAAAAGATGAACTGCAGGACATAGCTTTTTACGAATTATATCCTAATTTATATAAATCTATTATGAATCAATTAAAAGAATTATTTAGTTCATCTGAAGAAATAATTAATACAATTAAAGAAAAACTAGTAGATTTAATTAATCAATTAAATATTGAATTTATAATTAATGGTAGATTAAAGTCTCCATATTCAATATGGAATAAAATGAATGTTAGGACTATATCATTTAATCAATTATCGGATATAATAGCTTTCAGAATAATAGTCGCTAATACTGATCAGTGTTATAAAGTATTACAATTAATACATAATAATTATTCAGCTATACCTGGGAGATTTAGAGATTATATCAGTGCCCCAAAACAAAACAATTATCAATCGTTACATACTTGTATTATTGGCCCATTAAATAAAAGAATAGAAATACAAATAAGAACGAAAGAAATGCACAATGTAGCAGAATATGGTATAGCTGCTCATTGGGAATATAAAGAAGGTCCTAAGAATCAAAACAATTACCAGTGGTTAAAAAACATGGTAAAAATATTTAATGAAACATCTAATATGGACGAATTTATAAAATATTCTACTACTGAAATATCTCCAGAAGCAGTATTCGGTATAACTCCTAAAGGTGAATTAATACAATTGCCTATAGGATCCTCAGTATTAGATTTTGCGTATGCTATACATACATATGTTGGTAATCATGCAGTAAGAGCGATAATTAATAAAAAAGAAGTACCAATAAGTACTCCAATAGAAAATGGTAGTCAAATAGAAATCATTATTGATAAAAGAGGATATCCAGAAAGTAGATGGCTAACATTTGTTAAGACTATAAAAGCTAAAACAGCCATTAGAAAAGCTGTTACCAATTTGGAAATAGATAAAAATTTATTAGCTGGAAGAAATGAATTAGAACAACTATTTAAAGCCAATAACATAGTATTGCAAGAGAAAGAAATTAATAAACTATTAAAATTACTTAAAATGCAAACAATAAATCAATTATATATAGCGCTAGGTAGTAAAGCTATATTATTACCTGATATAATAGAAAAATATAATACTATGGGAGAAAAAAAATTAAGTATAGATATTAGAAATCCAAATAATCTTATTAATGGAAAAATTGAAGAAGCAATATTAGGACTACCTAAAGACGTTAATGTAGTATATACTAACTGTTGTTCTCCAGTTCCAGGTGATAAAATATACGGTATTTGGTATTATAAAAATAATAATGGTATAGAAATACATAATGAAGAATGTAAAGAATTCGCTAGAAAATCTAAGAATATTAATAATAAAATATTAGATTTGTATTGGGATTACAGATATAATTTTTGTTGTCAGAAATATATAAGTAAATTAGTAATATGTATAAATAGGGCAAATGATGTATTACAAAGAATCTCTGGTATATTAAATGAAAAACAAACTACAATAATAAATGCTAAAACAAATGATACACTGAATAATCGTAGTGAAATATATATTGAATTTTATGTAGATACTATTTCACAACTGAACGCAATTATAAATTTACTACTAGAGCAGGATTTTGTAGTTTCAATTAAGAGGGTATAATAATATTATTATTAACTAATTTTGCAGTATACAATAGTACTTTACTTTTAAATGATATTTTTAAACACACATTTACTATTGTAAAGTAACAAAATAAAAGTTGTTAAGTAACAAAAGTAAAAGTGGTTTACATTACAGTATGTAATAATATATTATTTTTAATAAAAGCAATATTACTTAATACAATTTACATCAATTAATGATATTTACTTATTCGTATGGGGATATTTCAGGTAATTGTAAAATATCATTTGCTTCTAAGTTGTGTAATATGTGTTTTATTTGATCTTTTGTTTTCTCTTTGTTTTTAAAATCAAATATTGCAGAATCATCTACTTTGCTGTAATTATTGGTATATCTGCTCTTTACTTTTTTATAAAATCCATTAAATGAATAAAACTTCTTTTTCGGATTGTCCTGATTATTTTGTGCAATAATATAGCTATCATATACTGAACATATAAGAGCAGAACTCCTGCAGAGAATATCCATTACTTGCCATTCAGATATTGTACCAGCCTGTGCAAGCTTAGTAATTGTTGCATCTGTTGCTTACTTATCCCAAAACAGTTCTATTATAGCTTGTTCATCACCAGTTAATTTTTCTTTAGTATTAATAATGCTCTTTACACTATATAGATCTGTTAATTGACCAATTTTATAAAGAATTTTCTTGACTTCATCCTTAGTAATTTGCACTGGTTTGTTGTTATTGAATTTTGGCATTATGTGTTTAATAACATACTCTATATCTTTTACACCCTCCTGATAATAAATATCATAGTCCAATGCATCTTCTATAAGACTTATTTTAGGATCATATTTCTTGTATATCTTGTATACTTCAGCTGGATTTATACCAAAATACTTAGCTGCACTAAATACTGTTGCATTTGGATTTCCAGTAATATAATTGAACACTGGTTTTTCCTCTGAAGTCATCATAAGATATGCATCAGGATTGGTACCTGCATCTTTAGTACTTGCGTCTACTGTATTAAATGCTGTTGCCAACATTATACAACTTAGAATAACTGCAAAGAAATTACGTTTGCTTACTTTCATAAATTAACATGAAATAATAATTTCAGACTATATTATAACATATATTTAGCAATATAAATTACTAATAAAGATTTTTATAAAAGTGTAATGCATTATAAATTTACTAATTAGGCGAAATACAACATATTGGTTGTGTTAAAATTAAATAATCATTTGTATTAATAAATTTTAGTACATAACAACTCATTATATATTATAAAATATTTGTCAAAGAGTTTTGCGGCTCCATTATACATTAATGTGTTTTATGAAATCTTAAAGCATTGTCTATTGGAAATATTAAATAAATGTTCGTTCTACACGATAAATAATAGAACAGCCATTCCATATTTAATATGATATTGCATAATATTTCTCATGATGGAATGGTTTTTTTATTATACATTTGAGTCAAGAAACGAATCCAATAATAGTTGTAAATACTATTATAATACTTACAACTAATTATTATTCTATAAATACTTTGAAACTTAATCTATATCAAATATGTATTTTATTTATTAATAGAATCACTCGCATGTTTTAATAATGCTAAGAACGTATTCAAGTTGTTTAAGTACTGTAATATTCCTTTATTGTTTCCAAATAAAATTTGAAAACCGTATTCCATTTCAGTGAATTCGTAAGCTTGTCCAGTTACCGCTTGCGCATACACTATAACATCATTGTGTTTGCTGATTAGTGTGAGAATTTCAGTATAATAATTTGCCAAGATGGAAAGTTCTCCTTCGAAATTTTGTAATATATAATTATATATTACACATTTCGTGTTGTCTGATAAATAACGTACATTATTAATCATTTTACTTAATTTATCATTTTCAATCTTTACTATATAAGTTAAATGTTTGAATACTGTTTCCACTATTTTATTATCTGTATCATCATTAGCATTATTAGCATGCTTTAAATAATCTTTGAAAGTTGTCCTAATATAATGAGAAAGTATTTCTCTCCTATGTGTGCGATAGTCTTTAAACTCATATAATACGCCCAGAGTAGGATCTTGTGAAATTTTGTCCCGTAAAGGATCTATTAGCTTACTAGCATTCCTCTTATCATAATTCTTATTCAAGCAACGATCAACTGCTACATTATCAATTGGATACTTATTGCATTCCACAATTGCGTTTAAAGTATTTACTATAACACTGAGTGACTCAAATGGTTTAACCCGAGCAGATATCTTATCTATTAACGAGTCAATGTTCAATACGTTTTCGTTAATACTATTATTATTGTTAGGGAAGTTATTATTTTCCTTCATACTGGCATTAGCGTTATTGCAGCCAATTAATAATAATATGCCAAGTACTAATTTAGAGAATTTTAACATAATTCAATACTTAATAAAAATTATAATTATATCTTACTAATTAGTAAAAAATATGTCAATAGTAATTTTATTAATTAATAATACTCTTTTACAAATTGCTTTTATATTGTTAAAAATTATTTGACTATTACTTCAGCCTTATATTAGAATTACTACATAATATATTGTACACAAAAATACTTTAATATTATTATTTAAATTATTTTATTTGTCATTCAACTTTAGAGTCATATTTTTAAATATAAAATGAACTACTACTAAGTTATATTAAATGTGTATATTAACACTTCATTATAGTGTGCTCGACCTAGTTAATACATACTTTCAACTATTAGTTATTTTATCCTTTCATGTAATTTATTAAGCAATTCTTTAGCAGCTTTTGTTTCAGCTTCTTTTTTAGAAAATCCTGAAGCTTGAATAGTTTTCCCTAAAGCTGTAACTGATACTGTAAATATTGGATGATGTTTAGGCCCTGTTTCTGATAACAAAGTATATAAAGGAACTTCATTAGTAACAGCTTGTACTATTTCCTGTAATTGTGTCTTAGGTTCCTGATCCTCTTCTTTATATTTCTTAAATATTGGTTTCCATAATCTAATTACTATATTTTCAACTATTTTATAATTATTTTTACTATCGGTAAATATAGCTCCTAGAATTGCTTCCATTGCATCTGCTAATACTGTTTTATTATTATGTAATGCTTGACCTGCAGTCTTTATTATATTATTAACACCTAATTTTACAGCAACTTCATAACATGATTCAGCACAAACGAAAGCAGAGTGCATCTTTGCCATTTCACCTTCATTACCAGTTGTTTTACTATATATATATTCTGCTATAATCACTCCCAATATTCTGTCACCTAAAAATTCTAATCTTTCAAAGGGTATAGCACTCTTTTTTATACTTGAATGTCTCAAAGCACTTCTCAGTAATTCTTTATTTTTAAATGTATATTGCAGTAAATCTTCAAGACATTTTAAGTGTTTCTTAGGAATTAATAATGCACTTTGTTCCTTATTAATTATATTGTTAGATAAGTCGTGATTGTTTTTTATATTACTATTGAGTACATTTGAACTGCTTACGTTACTGTGATTTATATTACAACACAGTGTATTATTATCACAGTTTAAATTACTATGTAATGTATTATAAACTGCACTATGTAATGCATTATCGTGTAGTACATTACTATTACAGAATGTACTATTTGTTAAATTTGTAATATTATCATTGTCTATAATTAATAATCTATTCTTAGTATTCAATAAAGTATTATCATTAGTTCCTTTAATATCTGTTGTACTATTTTGTTTTGTAACATTTACTTTAATAGCCTTTTGTATATTATTATTATCTTTATTATTCTTTTTACTAGATTTTATTTTTTTAGTGGGTGCTGTATATGATTTATAATCATTTATATTTTTATTTTGTTTATTATTAAAATCTACTGTCTTATTATTATTTTCTAATTGAATTTTATGTTTGCTCACATTATTTAATTCTGTATTAGTATAAATTCCTGTATTAATAGTATCTTGTAACTTATTTTTTTTCTTTAATTTTACTAGCTTTATACTGCCTGCATCCACTTTATTATTACACAGGAGCTTATTATTATCTTCTTTTTTTTTACTTTTTTTCATTGTATTGTTATTTGTTTTTATTACAATATTTTAGTAAAGAATCTTTCAAATCGCATTGAAAAGAACCATTTAAATACTTGATACCAAGCACAACTACTGGAGAAGAATATCCATTTAGCCTTACCCATAATTCTTTCAAGAGGTATAAAGCCTACATATTCCATAACTCTACTGTCTTGAGAATTATCTCTATTATCCCCCATTGCGAAATAATGTCCCGCAGGTACATTAAATGGCCCTACATTATCTAATCCACCTTTACCAAATGGAAATTTTTTAATAAATACATGCTTGTACCCATTCGGTAGTTCCTCAATATATTTAGTATAAGTATCATAATTACCTCTATCCATTATAGAATAACTACCTTCTTCTTTTATTTTACAAGGTTTATCATTAATATGTACTACTCCATCTATTATTTGGATTTTATCTCCAGGCATTCCTATAATACGCTTTATATAGTTTTTATCACCGTCTTTAGGATTTCTAAAAACTATTACATCTCCTTGTTGAGGAGTAGTACTGGCCATTATTCTTGTTTTAAATTTAGGTAATGGGAAAGTAAACTGCCACATTCTAAATGAATCATTAGTATAACCATAAGTAAATTTATCACATAATAGGAAATCACCAACGAGTAATGTAGGAATCATTGAACCTGACGGTATTTTAAAGGGTTGATAAAGAACACTAGTAATAATTACAAAAATTAAAAATACTTTTACTAAATCTTTAATACCTATTAATATTTCCCATACTATTGATTTTTGTTCTCTATCTGTTTCACTCATTATTACTCCTTAATTCTCATTAATCCAATCTATTAAATTATTAGAAGAAGCAAAACCAGCATGAGAAGCTACTTCTGCTCCATTTCTAATTAATACTAAATGGGGAATAGCAGATACTGCATAATTACTAGCTAATTCTGGAAATTTATCAACATCTACTTTGATTATTAATAAATCATCTAACTTCTCACTTACTTTATCAAGTAAAGGCATTAGCATTCTGCAAGGTCCACACCAAGTAGCAAAGAAATCTATTAATATATTATTATTCTGTCCCAGAATAGTATCGAACTCTTTGCTAACATTATTATTATCTTTGATTAAATTCTCAAGATGTACTATCATAAAATACCTCCCTTTTAATTTATTTTTATTCCTAAACTACTGTTATAGTCTTGTTAATATTTTCAGTATTGTGTATTAAAGTTCTAATCTGTAATGTCATTGTACAACTCCTTTTTACCATATAAAAACATTTTACATTAATACTATTAAATTTTACTAACTTTTTAATATATACTATTAAAAATCACTATATTTACTCCGCTTTTAACTTTTCTACTTCCTTTAATACTATTTGTTCTACTATCTTCTTTAAATTGTCATCCATCCATTTCTGTAAATAACTCTCAATTATAGTTCTTAAGAACTGCTCTACTGTCATGTTATAGCTTAAATCATTTGTCTTAATTTTCTTTTGTTTTCCATATGCCTTTAATGCTTCTGCTAATTTATTAAATGGACTATTTTGTCCAGAATCATTTGTATTACTAATATTATCTTCAACAATGCCACTATTGTATTTATTATTACTAGCATTATTGTTATTGCTGATAAAACTATCACCAGTATACTGTTGTGAATTATCAGGTTCAATATCTCCTAATTTGACATCTTGAGGACTAGGTAATATATTGCTAGCATCTAGATTTATTACTTTATCATTATTTATTATATTTTGTTGTTCATTAGGAGATGATTTAAATTGATTAGTTTTAGATACGTCTTCTTCTGATACGTATTTTCTAATTGAAGATAAAATATCTTCCATAGACATATCTTCATCTTTTTTATTGAAACTTCCCATAACTCCTCACAGTACTATTGCATATTAAATCATATACCTTATCTTCTATTAATTTACATGAGCAATGCTTACTATTACTGTCAATTGCCTTACATTCAAAGATACAATAATCCAATTGTGTTACCAATATTAATTATACAACTTTTTACCTATATTATCATTTACTACTATATAGTAGTTACAGAATTATAGGTTTTATACTACTATGCCGCTACATTCAGTTTTAATATTTTATTAATATTATTGATTATTTTAATAATATTTCAATATATAATTACATAGCATTATACAATAATATATGGAACTGCATTTATTTCGTTTATTATTATTTGATAATTTAATATTTATATTACTTGTGACTATAGGTTTTATTTCATATTGTCATTTATTATATTCTTTTGTCTTAATTCTCTTTTGTTTTCCATATGCTTTTAAAACTTCTGCTAATTTATCAAATGGACTATTTTGTCCAGAATCATTTTGTATTATTAATATTATCTTCAACAATACTACTATTTTATTTATTATTACTAGCATTATTGTTATTGCTGACAAAACTATCACCAGTATACTGTTGTGAATCAATATCTCCTAATTTGACATCTTAAGGACTAGGTAATATATTGCTAGCATCTGGATTTATTACTTTATATATTCTGTTGTTCATTAGGAGATGATGTAAATTGATTAGTTTTAGATACGTCTTCTTCTTACACATATTTTCTAATTGAAGATAAAATATCTTCCATAGACATATCTTCATCTTTTTTATTAAAAAACTTCTATTACTTCCTCATATATTATAACTAGCTTCGTTAGAATACTAGCACATTGCTAAAAAATTCTTAATCGAAGCTAATATAGTTAATGTATATACTAAATTATTTGATAACTTTGGTAGTATTTTATCAAATGTCGCACCAATATTATCCTGTAGTAACCATTTCATTAAATTTTCTGTATTCTTGATTTATTATTATTAATTAATGCTTTATTTGTATTATTTCTTATTGTTGTTATATTGTTATTTTCTACTCCCATTTCTTCCCAAGTTGGTATAAACCTTTTAATTTGTCTATAATATTCTTTTATATAATCAAATTTTAATCCTTCTAATTTCAAGTCACTAGGATTAAACCAGCCTAACAAGCCCATCAAATTACATTGATTTATATATCTGTCCCTTATAGCATTAGTTAATGTAGAGTGACAATCGAATAATTTCTGCTGAGCATCTAATACATCTTTCATTAGTTTAGTACCAGCTGAATGTTCATCTTTAGTACTCTTTAATACATTGTTTTGAAAATGAATCATTTTCCTGGCTTCATTTATATTCTTTTCCGCTAAATCTAATTTTTCTAATACAGTAGATAATTCTTTTTCTATTTCGGTATACACTTTACTTTTAGTTACAGATACTTTAGCTACATTATAAGCTTGTTGTACTTTCTTCGAAAATGAACTCATACCATTAAATATTGGCCACGATAATTGCAAAGCAATACTTGGTTCATATATTGTTCTTTTATCAGAATTTCTATAATGAATACTATCATTAACATCGTAATACCTATTACGCATAAATCTTCTACTACCACTAGCTACTACGTCAACAGATGGTAAAAATTCACCGTTTGGAACAGATAATTTAGCCTTAGCTGCTGCATGCTCAGCTATTACTGCTATTATTTGAGGATTGTTTTTTATAGCTATATCTAATGCTTCTGTTTTAGTAAATTTTTTATCAAATAATTTATCAGGAGCTTCAAGTTTTTCTTTTACTTCTACTCCAGTTAATTGTTTTAAATTAGTTCTATATATTTGTTCTTCTGCCTGAGCAGTATCTAATCTTAATTGCGCCTCTGAACAACCAGTATTAGCTTGATCAACATCTAACTCCTTTGCAGTACCAGCTTTTAACATTTCCTCAGCAACTCTTTGAGTTTCCTTGCGTGCTTTTAATAATGCGTTTATATTTTTTATTTCTTCTTGTTTACCGAATATTGCGAAATAATTTTGAGCTACTTCTTGTAATACTTTCTGTATAGTAGCATCGTAGTTCTTCCACTTAGCTTCTATTGATTTATCTGTGCTTTCTAAATTGGCTATATCTGCACCTCCGTGGAATATATTATATCTTACACTCAAAGTTGTAGTATTTTCTAATCTACTAGACTTTTTGTAATCATATTGTCTTTTTGTAACATCTGTTTCTTTAGAATCTTGCATTTTTTCGGGTTTATTAAAATAATCTCTACTAGAACTAGTAGAATTTTCAGCAGTTATTCTTGGCATTAAAGCTGCTCTGTCAATATTATGTTGTTCATGAGTTGCTAATATTTCCTTTTGAGCTTCTTCTATTTGTTTATTATTTTTTAATGCATTTTCCATACAAATTATTAATTGTCTAGGTAAGTTAGCTGGCAAATAAGATGCTATATGCGGTTGTATTTTAGATCTTTTTTTAGTATCTTTAGCGAGTTCTTCATATATATTATTTCTTACACTATTAAATATATTATGACTTGCTGCTCTTTGTTTTTTATTAGTTTTTGTTTTATTAATATTATTCTCTTTTTTTTGGGTTAACGATTTATTATTGAGATTTGTTGTGACATTACTTGTAAATCCATTTACTATCCCTACACTATATATTAATCCAACAATACAAAGTTTTAAAAGTGGTTTAGAAACCATCTTAATTATCTCACTTAGTTAATATAATGTATACTCAGGATAACATAAACACAATAATGTTGTTTTATATAAATTAGCCCATTATACACAAATTGAATCACAGTGTTTTTAGTAATGAATTTTTTATTTAAATAATGCCATTAACTTATATCAAAGTATTACAGTATTTATAATATACTATTTTAAGAATCATTTTTATTTTTCCATTTAATATTAGTATTCTTGATTGTGTATAGCTATTATTTAACTAATAATTTATATTTGTATATATTAAATATAATGTAAATACTGTTTAATTTTAAACTTATTATTATTTTAGTATTATTAATTTTATATAGCTATTATTTGAATTATATATTAATATGTATATGTTAAATATATGGAACTTTTTATAGAAATTAATTATAAACTTAATTTAAAAATTATTTAAAGTAATATAGTATTTTTAAAATAAATATATTATTTAATATAAATCTATTAAACTTTTAATGTTTTGATTATTTTTGATAGTGCATCTTGAAAATTCGGTATTATATATCCAAATGCATTACGTTCATTTAATTCTTTTTCTTTTCTTTGTATTATTTCCAATAATAAACCATTAGTACCACATAGTATTACTACACATTCTTTTTTTTGAGTTATTCTAACGAATTCTCTTAAGATTCTAAAAGATTCTCCATCTAAGAATGGAATATTTTGAAAATAAATAATAATAAATTTAGGAAAAGTTCCACGAGATAATAATAATTGTCTTATTTTTTCTAATAAGTTAAGAGATAAAATATTTTGAATACGTATTAATTCTACTTGTTCAAATAATACCTTAGGAATATTTTTCTGAGTTTTTAAATACCCATATTTATTTGATAAAAATTCTTTTACATATCTATCATGATTCTTATTAGTATGAACTAATGGCTCTTTTATATTAATAATTCTTTGAGAAAATACTAGTAATGAAAATATAAATCCTATGAAAACTGCTGAAACAAAACCAAAACAAAAGGCTACTATAATAGTACTCCAGAATACATAAGTATCTCTAGTATTAACTTTATATTGAGTGATGTTAGCATTTTTAATTGTATTTATAGATAATAACATTAATATTGCAATTATTGCATGTATTGGAATATGACAAAAAATATAATCCTTTAGTTTATATACAGTAAATAATAATACTATTACTGATAATGCAGATATCATTGATTTTGATTTATATTGAATATTTTTCATTGATAGTTCATTGTCAGGAGATACAAATAATCCTCCACAACTCACTGATACAAAGTTAGAAATTCCTGTTGATACTAATTCAATATTTGTGGGTGTTTGTTTATTTGCAGTTAATCCTTCACCTAGACTTATACAAAAACTTACTTGTGCACATATAACAATCGAAATTGCAAAAGCAAAAATTACTAAATTGGATAATACTAACTTTGAAGGTAAAGTATAGGATATTAAAAATATATTATTACTATTCAGACAATTAAATGTTTCAATACCAATTGTTTTTAATTCAGAATTTGATACTATTGAGATTATATTCATTTCTGAAAATATAGTCAATATTGAAGATAGTAATAAATATATAAAAAAAGATGTATATCCTTTAAATATTATTTTTAATATCACTAAGGATCCAATGAATATTATCCCTAATCGAAGTTTTACTAATGTTATATCTTGAAAAATATCTTGTAAACTAGACATTGCACGAAATATATTACTAGTCAATAATGATAAATTAGTACCAAATAAAAACTGCAATTGTAACATAATTATTGCAATTGCTACATATACATATATTGCTGATAAAAATGCGTGAGCTGTATATTTAAACAGTTCTCCAATTTTTAATATTCCAAATATAATTAATGCTATACATACTAAAAATGAAGTAATTAATAATCCTTTATATTGATATTTTGTAATTATTTCAGTTGTTAATATACATATTGGAAAAGATATTGCACTAATTTGATATTTAGTCCCGCCAATAATACATGAAACAATTAACGCCGCAATTCCAGATTTCAGGCCAGCAATAGGTGATTCCCCACAACATATTGCTAAAGAAATTAGTACAGGAAATAGCAAGCAAAATGTTTTTATACCAGCGAATATATCATTTATTAAAGCAGCAAAGGAATATTTTTCAATAAAAACATTTAAAAATGCAGGTAATAGTGCATTTTTTTCTAGAGTTTGAAATGTTTTTTTTAATATTCCCATTTGCTATGTTGTGACACTGCTATTTCCTTTTAATTAATATAATATGGACTAATAGTTAATAATATTTAAATGTTCATATGCAAGACATAATGTTATGATATCATTTAGTAATAAAAATACACATTAAATAGTTGATATTATGTATGTATTAACGGCCGGAATTACAAAATTGTATATAATACTAAAACAACAATTAAGCATAATAATATATACATCAATTTTTATTTTTCTCTGCATTGCTTTTATTTGTATTAATAGAATGAATAATTACAATATACCGTTCATCATATTATTCATTTTAATATATTTTGAATTATTACTAATAGGATCTATTATATTCGTATTATTTTATAAGATAAAATCACTTATTAAAAGGCACAGAATTAAAAAGAAAAAATTTCATAAACAAATAATAATGTTATTTTCATTGGCTACAATAATACCTACTCTATTTGTATTTGTATTTTCTGTTTTATTTTTTAATTTAGGATTAGAGTCTTTATTTAAAACTCCAATAAAAGATGTAATGAATAATAATAATGAATTAATTAACATTTGTTTACAAGACTTACACTTAGCATTAAAAAGTTATACTAATATATTAACTCCTACTATTTGCAATTGTATTAATAATAATATGGATATTAAAAAAATTAATGAAATATTAAATAATGAATCTCTCAATAATAAAATAGATGCAGTAGTATTTCAATTGTATAATAATGAAATAAATATATTATCTAAATCTTCCTTTTCATTATCGATTCAATACATATTACCAAATAGAAATTTATATGATATACCAATGGGAAATATTATATCCTATGAAGCTAATGGTTTCGTAGTAGCTTTACAGAAAATAGATGAACAATCTAATATATTTTTAGTAATAGCATCTCCTATTGATAATAAAATTATTGATTATAGAAATAAAATAAAAAATGCTAGTAATCAATACATAATACTTTTAAATAAACATTCTGGATTAAAAATTACTTTCTTAACATTATTTTTCATTATTACATTACTATTATTATTACTAGCAATACTGAGTGGATTAATATTAGCTAATAATATATTAGAACCAGTGAATAAATTAATAATAGCTGTAAATAATATAAAGAACGGTAATTATAATACTCCAATTGAAGTAAAGAAAATAAATAATGAGTGGGATGAGTTGTTGTCAACTTTTAATAATATGGTAGAACAATTGGAGCATCAGAAGCAGCAGATAATTATATACAATAAGCAAATAGCTTGGAGGGATTTGGCTAGAAAAATAGCTCATGAAGTAAAGAATCCATTAACCCCAATATTACTATCAGCTGAGAGAATTAAAAATAAATATAAAAAAGAAATAAAAACATCTCCTGAAATATTCGATATGTGTATTAATACTATTACTAGGCAAGTTAATTGTATAAGTTGTTTAATAAAGGAATTTTCAGATTTCGCTAGAATGCCAGCTCCAGTAATGGAAACTAATGATTTAATAAATCTATTACAAGAAGTAATATTTTTACAATCAAATAGTAATCCTAATATAGAATTTAAAAGTAAATCGTCTAGTAATGAATTATTATTTAAATTCGATACTACGCAAATAAATCAAGTATTAATAAATATAATTCAAAATGCAATAAATGCAATAGTAGAAGATAATAATAAAAATATGTTAGAAAATAATACAAGAGCAGATACTAATATAGAACATTCAGAAAAAATTATTGATACAAATGAAAGAAAAGATAATAATACATTAGAAAATAATAATATAGTAAAATCAAGTGCTAATAATGATAGTTTAAATAATAATATTAAAGACAG
Organism: uncultured Holosporaceae bacterium; assembly: GCA_946408175.1. Taxonomy (GTDB): domain Bacteria; phylum Pseudomonadota; class Alphaproteobacteria; order RUG11792; family RUG11792; genus RUG11792. The sequence goes on along the minus strand of CAMJRB010000007.1, from coordinate 1,569 downwards.
TAGAGATAATGATAATAATATATACGGTAATATAGAAGTAGAAAGTATTGGGGTTATATTGATGCAGTGTTATTTAGAAAATAATAATGTAATTATAACTATTGATGATAGTGGTCCGGGATTTACTGAAACTGCAATGAAAAAAGCATTTGAACCATATTTTACTACAAGGAAAGCTGGTAACGGATTGGGATTAGCTATAGTTTATAAAATAATAAACGACCACGGGGGAGATATTTCTATAAGTAAATCAAATATCCTACGTGGCGCTAAAGTAACTATAAACTTACCTTATGTGAAATGATTACTATTCCTTTATAATATAATTGTTATTATGTAAAATACTATCTCTGTATTTTTTATTTAAATATTGAAGTTCAGTATTGCCAAAAAATGTAGCAAAACCATTTTCTATTATGTTGTTATAGTTTGTCACGTATAATCTCAACTCATTATTATCTTGCGCATTAACTACTGATAACATAGCAAGATTTTCATCATTATCATTAACAAGTCTTATATCAGCAATGAATTCCTTGGATTCTTTTATATCATTTAACAATTTATTTACTAATGGATTTACTAGGCAATAATTAAGAATATTATAAGCTAAATTATTAATAACTTCTTTATCTGTAGAATTTTTTATTGTCATTAATTTTTGCATTATTTGATGTAATTCATTATAATAAAGCATTGATTCAATACCATTTATTGGTTGATCATTTTCTTTGCCGGAGGGATCTTTTTTCCCTATATCTTGAAAGATATGTGTGCGTAATAGTAAGTGTTTTGCATTATTTTCTTGTCTACGTGGACCAAATTGGCCAAGCCTAGTATTTTTATAAAATTTATAATTAGTTTTAGAATCATTTAAATTATCCAGTATGTTTTTTCTTAATTTAATAATTGGTTGATAAATTTTTTCATTAAATGATTTTATTGGGTTTTTGTAATGTTTATTTTTTCCAAAAGATTTTAATTGATTTATATATTCATTGTATTTAGTATCTGTTAATCTCGGAGTAGCTTTTTCTATCCATGTTTTTAAATCTGTATCTGAAATATCATTTATTTCGACATGTTTTATATTATTAAGAAATTCTTCTAATTTATTCTTTGCTTCATCCAAATCATTATTATCAATATTCTCAGCAACTTCATTTAATAAATTTTTATTATTTTCTATTAATACTGGATTATTATAATCAATTACTTTTTCATCTTCTTTCTTTATTTGATTATTATTTGTATTCTCTAATAATTTATTAGTAATATTTATTGTGTTTTTATTTTCTGTAATAATATCTTTATTGTTTTTATTAGAACTAGTAGAATCAGTACTTGAATTTGTTTGTGTATTACTAGAATCATTATTTATTGTATTAATTGCATTATTATAATATAATGCCTTTACATTATTATTTATTATATTGAATTTTTGAAAGTTATTGTTTGGTAATATATTACTATAATAATTATTTATATATCGTGTATTTGTATTTATTATATGATAATTAAAATTATTCAATTTATTTTTATTTTTAGAAGAGTTTAAATTGAAGTTGT
>CAMJRB010000006.1 GCA_946408175.1 uncultured Holosporaceae bacterium | reverse complement strand
CAATATTATTTAAAAACATGTTGCTAGTATTTTTTTTATTAATGCTAATGTCTATTTAATAGACATATCAACAATAACTTTTATAACATTTTAGTTATTTTTTATTATAATTTTTATAGCTGTTAATAATTTGTATTAAATCGAAGTTGTGTAGATATTAATAGTTAGTGATTATATTGGAACGTATTAGTGATAAATTATAAATATATTAATATAGTTTTATATAAATGTTACGCATTATAGCTTTATTAACACTAATATTGTCCACCTTTGGTAAAAAATATTATAAAATTGGTAGTATTACATCTTTTATATTATATACTATATCTTTATTTTGTAATGACTTAAACTTTACTTACAATTGGCTAGCTCTTTTCCAGGAATGCAGTTTGCAAAATCTATTGCCAGAACAAGTTTATTCAACCATGTATCTCCAACATGGTTTGTCTAATTTTAATAATATATCCTTTGTGCCATTTCAAGACCCTGTTTCCTTCAGTTTTAATATTCATTTTGGAAAGTTGGAAACATTAATGTGTTCAATTGTATGTTTAATTTTAACAATATTACATTATAGTGCTGATATTTTATATAAGAATGATAATAAAACAGACACAATATTATATAAATATTTCACTAATATTAAATCGATATTAATTAGAAATTTTAATAGAATCAAATATTATTTAAATAACTATTTTAATCAAAATAAATCAATATCATATCCAAATAATAGTCATAATAAAGTAATACTAATTCAAAATTATACTAATACTAACTTAATATTACATAAAAATTACTGTATCAATGAAGCAAAATCATATAAAGATCATAATAAAACTAAATCTGTATTGTATAAGTATTACAATAGAATTAAAGCAATATTTAGAGGTATATTAAATATAATGTGTCACATTTATAATAAAATATTATATAAAAAATGTACTAATACTAACTTAATATTACATAAAAATTACTGTATAAATGAAGCAAAATTATATAAAAATCATAATAAAACTAAATCTGTATTGTGTAAGTATTACATTAGAACTAAAGAAATATTTAGCGGTCTATTAACGAGATTATATGAAAAGAAATTTAGCATAAATTTAATTAAGTGGCATTATAAAAGACATGTTGGTCCTATACTAAATAATTACTATAGTAATCAAATAACAATAAAACAAAGCAATAGTGCTAACATGGAAATATCCAATAATATAAAACAAACAAATATTTTAAAATTATTAAATATATTCTCTTTTGCAATGTGTTTCGCTATATGTTCCAATAGTATTTGGCAGTTTTATATTAGTATAGAATTATTGGGATTAATATCCTCTGTATTTGTAGGTATTGAAAAGTGTAATAAACAGGCAACTGTTGTATATGTCTATAATAAATTTGCAAGTATTATATTTCTATTTGGAACTATATTGTATTTAATAAATCATCCTAAATATAATGAATTATCTATAATATGTTTTATTGTAGCTTGTTTATGTAAAAGTGCTCAATTGCCATTCTCAAATTGGTTAATAATAGCAACGCATGCTAATACTTTAGCTTCGATTCTAATACATTGTGCGACTATAATTGGTGTTGGTATAATATTTATTTATAAATTTCATTATTTACTAGAACAATACTCTTATTTATCGCAGATAATATTGGCAATATCTTTATTGACTTCAATAATATATCCAATAGTTGCATTATATGAAACAAATATAAAAAAAATAATAGCATGTTTAACAATATCATCAACAGGCACTATGTTTACTTTATGTGCATTAAAACAATATTCAATTAGTATTAACTACTTTTTATGTCATGCTTTTTTTAAATCATTACTATTCTTAGTATTTGCTTATTATATTGATTATTTCAAAACTAAAGATATTAGACAATTTTATAATTTAAAATACTTGAATACTGTAGGATTAATAGCATTATTTTCATGTATAGGAGTACCTCCATTCATAGGATTTTTTCCAAAATTATTAATAAATGAAGCAATTGATTTAAGAATAATTAAATTATTTGTAGAAATATCAAATTGTTTAATGAATATAGTAATATTTAAATTATATTTACAATATTTAAAAGCAAATAAAAATAGTATTTCAGAAAAATTTAATATAAAACCAATTTCTGTATTAATAATTTGTTCTATAATATATGGATTTACAATTTTATATTGTATTGCTGGAAAAGATATATACCAAGATACTAATATCAATAGTATAGTAAATATTGTGCAAAATATTTCACAATATACAATAAACGATTTGTTAAATAATATATATAGAGATACACTAGAAAATGCAATAGTAATATTCATTGCTTATATAATTGCTAAGTACACAAAAGAGATTCCATTTAATAAAATTAATAAAGTATATGTAGTAATACAAAATATTAAACATCTTAAGAAAATTAATATACCTAAATATACCAATAAATTTAATAATAAAATAGAACAATTTTATAGTATTATATTATATAATTATCCATATAAATTAGCTGCTATTTTAGATACTGCTAATAACAGTAATTATAAAAATCAAACAAAATATTTAGTAATAGGAATAGTAATAATATGTATAGCCTTATTATTTTAATATTTATTATGCTTACTATTTTTTTTATTTGATAGTAAAGTTAGAATTAAATACGATAGTTTGTAGTTGTCAATGGGATTATTATCAATACTTATACTTAATAAAATTAATAGCAATATTTTTTATAGTTTAATATTTTTAACATTTCTAATAATTCCCTTTTTATTTATTAAAAATAATAGATATATAAAACTATATAGTGCTTTATGCTGCTTGTTATTATTTATTATTAATATTTTTTATAATGCTATACCGAATCATTTTTCTAAAACATTTGCTATAGCTATTCCATTTATATGTTTGCTTTGTTCTTTATGGATTCTTAAACAGAATATATATAATACTAAGTTATTTTGTAGTAGCTTAGTAATATTTTGTTATTTTGCAATTGAAGCTTTTATTACAAATAATATATTTTTTATTTATGCCTATATTGAAATGTCACTGATACCAATGACTGTAATGCTATTTGTGTATAATAGTAATTATTATCTGAAAATTATTTATCAATATTTATTTTATACTTTTATTGGTTCTATTTTCATTTTAATAGGATTGATTATATTATATAATAATACTTATTCTGTTTTGTTAAGTGACATATATAAAGTAGGAGTAACAACACAATTACCACTGTATATATTAGCTATTGGAACTGCTATTAAATTACCAGTATTTCCTTTTTATTACTGGGTGCCTTCAGTTCATGGCAAATCTCAAGGAATATGTTCAGTTTTACTATCTTCAATAATATTAAAATTTAGTTCCCTAATATTAGTAAAAATAATAGTGCCATTATTTAATATATATAGTTATAATTATTTAGGCTATTACATAGCAACTAGTTTATTAGTAGCTACTCTACAAATGTTGTATGTACAGGATTTAAAAGTAATATTTGCTTATTCATCAGTAATACATATGGGACTATATACTTTTATATTATTATATTTTAATAATATTAAATATTTTACTTATGGTATATTACAGCATACCTTTACAATGGCTTTTTCATTTCTGTTACTAGATCTATTAAAAGAGAATTATAAAAGCCTAGATGTTAATAAAATAGTAATAACTAATAAATATCATTTAGTACTATTATTAATAAATATTCTAATAATTATAGGATTTCCATTAACTTGGGGATTTGTTGCAGAATTAATATCTTTAATGTCAGTAATACATTACAGTATTGTAATTGCTAGTATTATAAGTTTATCATTACTTGTATATACTAGTTATTTTATTTACGTACTATTTACTATATTTAAGCATGCCAATATTATTAATAATAAAAAATCTAATACATTGCAATATATATTATTAATAATATTAATAAGTATAAATATGTTGTTTGGTATTATGCCTAAAATATATATTTAGTTAATTGTAAAAAGAAGTTTTTTATATATATTATGCAAATATACAGTATGTATTAATAGTACAATATCTCAATAATTTGTATATAGCAAAATTCATTATAATATAAGACATAGCGCCATAAATTATTTAGTTGTAATAAAAAACTATATTTTTAAACAAATCATAATACTTTGTATTGTAATAAACATACCTTTTTATAATGTTCATATATTTTGGTTCCTATTATACTAAAAAATTTGTGATTATACTATTTATTCTAGATAGATTATTTATTAACTATTTTTTTATTAATTATGTACTAGTATATATTATGATGAATATTTACATGCTATAGGAAATATTATGTTTTTACTAAAACAACTTAAATTACAAAACATCTTAATAGGATTGCTTGTATTAAATACAATAAATATAATTTCTGCAAGTGAAATAATTAAAGAACAAAATATAAATGATAATTTATGTTTACGTAATCAATTAACGACCAATAATGATGCATTACATCAGGACATTCAATTAAATGACAAGAATATTAATTTAAAAAATAATAATGCTGATAAAAACATAAAATTAAATAATAAAAACAGATCTAATAAATGTGTTAATAGTGCTATATTAAAATTAAAAGAAAATTGTGTTGAAAAATTCTCTATTATAAATGATTTGCAAACTAACAAAGAGGTAAAGCAAGTAGATATACAACAAGAAGACGATAGTAGTAGTATAGATGATAATATTTTTGCTAATTGGACTTATAATGAAGAAAATAAAACTAATTCCTTAATTAAAAAGAAATATCAGAGATTAAATAGTAATTTGCAAAAAAATACTATTAATTTTGACATTCAACCGATTGTTGTTACAGATAATAAGCAGAAGATTAGAAAATTATCAGATGCTAGTAAATCATCAGCTAAATCTTATTTTTCTAATCCTGTAGTTATAAGTACTAATAATAAATTTAAAAAGATTGATGAGTATTTAAGTGGTCATAAAGAAATAATTCCAATAATTACTTTGCAAGCTGATGGATTACAAGTATTAGATACTATAGCACATTTATTAGCATTTAATTCGTACTATAAACTAATCAATTTCGGAACAAATCCATATATATATTGTGCATCAAGCGGTGCACTACCTGGTTTATCTCTTGCTTTTGATTTACATAATGAGCAGGATCCAGTGAATAAATTAGAATTGATAGCAGATAAGTTATATAAAAATACTAAAGCGAAAAATACTCATTCAAATGTTTCAGATACAATTACTTGCTGTTTTGGAAGTTGGAATGCATTGAAATTATTTTGGTTGAAAATATTTGGATGTTGTATAGACTACGAAGATGAAGATATTATAGACTCTCTATATACTAAAATACCAAATAATACGTTAAAGAATATTATAAAAGAAGTTTTAGAATTAACTAACAAATCAAATATTAATATTCCAAATCTAATAATTAAAGACGTAAATTCAGAGAATGGAATAGTAGAACAGGTATTAAAAGCAAATAAAAACCAAGATAACAAATCTATTAAAAATTCAATTACTTTATTTTCAAAACCATTCATATCCGTAATAAAGAATTTCATAACGAATGATAAACCAGCAGTGGAAAAAGGAGTAGATTTTGTTGATAACAATATTCAAGGTAATGCTTTAATAAAAATCTCATCACAAGATGAAATTCAATTTATACAACAAAAAAATCTTAATGATTCTACAATTGATAGACTAGCTATAATCCTTAGTTCTAATGTAGATAATAATAGTCAAATACAAAATGATATAAATAATGTAAAAATATCATATAAGAAAGTAGAATATGAAGGATCAGAAGATAAATTACATACAATAAAGATTAATATTTATACAAATAATAGTATTACTCATCCTAATTATTCATTTAAGAATAAGTATTATAATATGAAAAAAGTTTTAAGTAATTCTAAAGAGTTAATGTATCTTATAAAACATTTACCTCAAATGAACTCATTAAATAATAGTTCAATAATTAATGATGATTTAAGTAATGATTCTCCCATCCAAGAAGATTTCATTATTGAAAATATATTATAAGAAATAGAATATATGATTAAACAATTATTTGAAGTGTTATACAATTGGGTATTTCCTACTAAGTGCATATTATGTAATAATACTGACATATTTGTTGCAGGAGTATTTTGTAGTGAATGCTTTGCAAAAATAACAGTAATAGAAGAACCAATATGTATTAAATGTGGAAAACTTTTTACTGTAGGAATGCCTATTAATTCTCTATGTAATGAGTGTAGTAGTAGTAATAATAGCCAATGTTGCACAAATATTATAGAAACAGTTGATGATAAAAATGAAATAAATAATATAAAAGATTGTGAACAGTGCTATAATGTTAAGGAATATAATAACAAAACTCAAGAATTTATTAATAACAATAGCTACAATAAAACTGATGAATCTATAAATAATAATGACAATAAAAAAATTACATTAAGTAGTAAATTAGATTATAAAGAAAAATATCATAGTACTATTAGTAATAGTTATAGATTGTTTGAAGAAGCTAGGTCGTTATTTTTATATGATATATTTGCTAAAAAAATAATAATGGAAATAAAAGCTAATGCAAATTCTAATGTAGCGAACGCTTGTTGTAGACTATTATTTAATAAATATCCAACATTATTTGAAAATATTGATTATATAGTTCCAGTACCATCTCATTGGAGTAGGACATTATATAGAGGATTTAATCCAGTTGATATAATAGTCAGAGAATTATCAATTATAAGTGGTATAAAAGTAAATAAATCTTTAAAACGAATAAGACACACTGCTTATCAACATAAGAAAACTAAAGCAGAAAGATTAAAAAATTTGAATAATGCTTTTGCTTGTAATAATAGTAGTTTACAAAATAAAAATGTATTATTAGTTGACGATGTATTTGCCACTGGTACTACTTTAAATGAGTGTACAAGAGCACTATTGCAACATGGAGTAAAATCAGTAAGATGTGCTACTTTAGCTAGTACAGCTGCTGATTATTATAACAACTTGTTATTATACTAATTTAGTGCTATTATGATTTAATATGATAATTTGGTGCTATAATAATTTATTATAATAATTCAGGAATATTATTATAATTTCTAGTTTTAGTAAAACTAATAGTTATTAATTAATAATTAAAATAGAATATATATTTATTAATTAATATTGAAAATTATATGTATTAGAATTGTTAATTATCGATTTTAAAGAATTATCAATGTGTTGTTTGTAGTATTGATTAATAAGCAATTTTATTTTTTTTCAACATATTAATTTTATCTTAATATATTATAATTAATAATTTCTATGTAGCACACTAATATATATATTAGCCAATATGTTATAAAATAATCAAGTATTTATTTGATCTATTACTAAGATTAGTAGAATATCAGTTTAAAACATATTTAAAATTGAATATAATTTTACTCAATAATTCTGCAAAAATTATCCATAAATTTTAACTATATAGTAACTATTATTTACATAATATTTACTATCGATATGTAATTATTTAATAGTAAATTATATTAATTTGTTTCAAATGTACAATAAAAATTATTTAAAGAAATCTAAGTATATTAATAAAATATTATTTGTGTTTATTTTGATGGGGAGTCAATATATTATAAATGTAGCTAATAGTAATCCCCCAAAACCTAAATATGTTAGTGATTTTATACCACGACAAATTAATACAGGTGGTAAAGAAATACTACTAAAACACAATAATAATAATACATTACAAAGTCAAAACAATAATGAAAAGAGCCAGGCTGGTTATACAAACAAGAATTCTAATAATAACATAATAAAAGGACAAATTAAACCTCCCAAAAGTATTGCTCAATATATGAAAGAGTTTGATAATATAAAATCCTCAAGTAATTATAATAATAATCAAAAGGTGAAAACTCAAAATAAAGCAAATATTGCTAATAATACTACAAATGCAAGTAATAAAAATAAGACTAATAATAAGACATCCAATAGTGAACATTTAACTCCTGGGCAAAAGAATAAATTAAGTATCTTTCAGTCAATTACAAGTCAATTAAGGAAATTAATGCCACTGCCAGATAGTATAAAACAGCTAGCTAATAAGGACTCAACGTTAAAGTCCAATAAAATCAATAATGCCAAAAAAGCAAGTGCAAATCAACATTTATTAGCAAATAACAATCCTAATAATAGTATAAAAGTAAAACAAAATAATAATATTAATAAAGTATTAAATCAGAATAACAATAATATTAATCAAGTTAATAATATAAAAGATGTAAATAATATTGGTGTTAATAATAATATTAATAATGTCGTCAATATAAATAATTCAGAAGAATATAAACCAAAACTGAATAATAAAAAAACAATATTAAGAAATGCAGTACAACCAAATACTGAAAATAAAATATTAGTACAAGAAAATATTCCAAATAATAATTTTGTAACTAATCTTAGTAAAGTTTTAAATAATGAAAAAGTGAAAGTAAGTAAAAATGAAAAGGAATTATTCACTTCATTAAGCAAACAAATAAAACCTGGTCCTGTTATTAATAAAATAACAATAGCGCCAACACAAGTTGATTCAGATAATGATAATAGTAGTGCTGACTCTGCCGATGATCAGAACATTAAGAAACTAAATTATTTTACAAGAGCTGCCAGATACAAAATAGCTGAAGATGAAGAAGGAAAACAAGAAGCACTTAATGATCTATCACAAGATGAACAAAAATTAGTAACAGAAGCTGCTAAAGCAATAAAACCTGGATGCATTAATGTTTGTAATAAAGCTATATCTTACAACAGTAAAGCAATGAATCAGCAAGATGCTGGTAAATATACTACAAATATTAATGCCGTATCCATGGATAAAGATAAAATACCTGAAAAGTATCAAACATTATATAATTATGAAACTATGACAGATAAGAATGATGCTACTAAGGTTAAGTATATATCGTATGTTCCTGCTACTACTAAGAATGGAATCAGTAATATTAAGTTAACTGGTGCTATGAAAATAGATGATATACAAAACAATAATGAATTTAAGAACCATGTAATTCATGCTAGAGAAAGAAGAATGCAAGAAATAACACCTCCTAAACAGCTTGACAAATATATGAAAGAATTTGAAACTATAAATAATGATAATGTACAGCATAACCGTTCTCACTCACACCACAATCATAAATCAATTCAAGATAATAACAATGATTTTCAACCATCCTCATTTAATCCTAAGAAACAAATAAAAAAGAAAACTCTATTAAACCCAAATGGTAAGTTATCAACTCAAAAAATCCAACAAGATAAATTACGTCAGCAAAATAATACAAATGAAATATTAGGAAGTCAAACGAGTGTAAATAATGAGCTACCACATAATCAAGCAAATAATAGCGCAATATTGTTGAATCAAAAGAAGAACACTATGAATAATGCAAGTAACAAATTAACAGATCAAAACAATAATAATCACATAATAGGAATAATAAACACAGACATAAAGCCGAATAATTGTAGTAATAATGCAAGCGTAAATAATTCCTCATATAATAGTGGTAATGAGGCTGATAATAGTAGTGTAAGTAGTTATGAAGAGAACAATATTATAGTAAGAAATGATAATAACGATGTAAATGCACTATCCATAAATTCACCGAATGACAATATTAGTGAAGTAAAAATAATAAAGCGACAAAAAAATAATAGAAATTACAATAATAATAATAGTAATCATGAACCAGTGGGATCGAGTGAACTTGTTGCTTATGAGCATGGTAGTAATGCACCCGGAGGCTTAATTGGATATGTACAAAACAGTAGTAGACCTGAAGGTTTTAGGCAACCATCTGAACATGGCAATAATACACAGCTTCCTGAAATAGTACCACATCAAGATGTTATAACCAATTTAGAAGCAGAGCATAATAATACGAATAATAATAAACTAGTACAGGAGACTATAAATAATAATGTATTAGGAAATAATAATAACTTAAATGAAAGAATATTGAATCAGCAAAGTAGTAATATAAATAACGAACGAATATTAACTCAGCAAAGTGATAATATAAATAACGAACGCATACTAACTCAACAAAGTGATAATATAAATAATGCAGGAATATTAAATCAACAAAGTAATACTCCAAATAATGAACAAATATTAACTCAGCAAAGTAATACTGTAAATAATGAAAGAATACTAACTCAGCAAAGTAATACTGTAAATAATGAAAGAATATTAAATCAACAAAGTAACAATATAAATAATGAAAGAATATTAAATCAACAAAGTAACAATATAAATAATGAAAGAATATTAAATCAGCAAAGTAACAATATAAATAATGAAAGAATATTAAATCAACAAAATAATAATGGACTGGTAGAATCAAGACTAAATGCACAACCTAAACCGGTCTTGCGACTTCAGCAGAGTGAATATTATCCAAATAATACAAATAATAATACTGCAATATATAATAATATTACTGTAGGAGATGGTACTGAACCAAGTAAATTAACTCTAAATAATAAAAATATAGAAGCTAATAATATAAAAGTTAATGAAGATGCAAAATTAAAAATAGGACAAGACAATAAAGAAATTGCGATTGGTACTGTTCAACTTGAAGCAGGAGCAGAATTAGAAAACCATGGGAAAGATAATACTGCTTCCATAGAAGAACTTGTATATCCTGGCAATTCTGAGAGCAAACCTATTTATATAGATGGAGCTCCTGATAATGATACTAATCAAAAGACAATAGAAATAAAAAAGTGGACTCCAGCAAGCGAAAAAGAAAAAGAGCAAGAAAAACTGAGAAAAAATAATGTATTACGTAGTGATAATAAATTAAAAGCTGATAATAATGTATTAAGAGCTATAAAAGATCCAAGTAAACCAACTATCCAAATGCAAGTACGATCCAATTGGGTATTAGAAGATCAAAGTAATTCATTATCATTAGTTAATAAATTAATTGGTGATACTTCAAATATTGATAGTAATACAAATGTAAAAATTAATATACAAATTAATCGTGCAGAATTTATAAAAAGTTTAGAAAAAGTAAAAGATAAAATGACAGCTTCTTATTATTCTGCAAAGTATGTAAATACATATGATGATACAAGAATGAAGGGAGATCTTGTTGAAACTGCCAAAGATTTGGAAATAAAGAATGCCAATGGTGATAAATATGAATTTATTGTATGTGAAGATACATTATATTTAGTCAAAGTAACTAATGAAAATAAACAATTAATTGAAGATGCTCAGAATAAGAATAATGGAAATGTAGATAAAGATACTTTAAACAAAATATTAAATAGTGCCCAGGAAAATTCAATTATATCTGACGATAATAATTCAACTGCAGTTGATAGTAATAATACCTCAAATAATACATCAAATAATATAAAAGATAAGGAAATTAATCATTTAATTAATCTAAATAATCTTCCTGAAGATTTAAAAATATTGGCTAAAGATGCGTATAATAACAGTAGCGAAAGTGCAAGTAATGGATCAGGAAATCTTACAGCTACTCTAATGAGAGAAATATTAAAACAACAATTACAAGACCCAGCAAGTAAAACTTCAACTTATTTTGCTAATTTGAAGAATAAACAACAATCAGGAAAAGAATTAATGGGATTAGTATTCGATGATAATTTTATGTACCTATTTGATCCTGTAGCTGGTAAAAGAGACTATTATGTGCGAGGAGATTTCTCTGGAATAAATAGCAATGAATTTAGTAAGAATGCTGTACTCATAGGAGGAAATCTACTGAATCAATTAGTTGCTGACTCATACTTAAAATTATCAATGGTAGGTGGTGCTATGTTTGGCACTCTTACAAGTAATGATAATAATTATAAAACAAAGGAATTCTTTATTGGGCCTAAAGCGTCATTGTTAAATAAAAATGTAGTATTAGATGTGCTGGCATTGTATAGACATAATAATGTTGCTTATTCAGGAGATAATAAAAATGCATTTGTAAATAATGGCATTAGCATAGGAGGTAAATTAGGAGTTAATGTGCCAATTAGTAATGATATTATATTTGCCCATCCTTATGTTCAATTACTTTATTCTTACATGACATCTGAGTTATCACCTACACACCAACTTAATACAGCGTTTGGTATGAAACTGGGAATCAAGGCCCTACCAGATTTGTTGTTTGTTTTATATGACCAATATAATTTAACACCTTTGTTACAAGATCAAAATGGTATTAATCTCATACATCCTAATCAAAAAGGCACTAATGAATTTGGAGTAAATGTAATTAAACCATTTAGTAATAATTCTATGGAAGTTAGTGTAAAAGGAAGTGTAGAATCGGGTAAAGATTTGGAGAATAATAATAAAACGAATCTCAGATTGCAAGCAACACTTGGTACAAGATTTTAATATAAATCTGTAAGATATACAGTATTGATTAATTAATATTTACACTGTATATCTTATATACTATTATAATATATTGGTTCATAGTTAATTTGAGCATTATATTGATTTAATATTTAATTAACACTCTAGTGTATTAGTAGAATAATTCGTTATTTAGTTATATATATGTAATTGTATCATTGAAGATTAACTTTAATATACAATATAATTTAATTAGTCAATTGCTGTTATTAAAAATAATGTTTAAAAATTTAGAAAGAAATAATGTAATACACTTTGTAGGCATAGGTGGTATAGGCATGAGTGGTATAGCAGAAATACTGCACTCTTTAGGGTTTACTATACAAGGCAGTGATTTAGTACGATCCTCTAATGTAGAAAGAATAGAAAAATTAGGTATAAAAACATTTATAGGACATAATGCATCTAATATAATTGGTGCTGATGTAGTAGTATACTCTTCAGCTATTACACTGGACAATATAGAACTAAAAAGTGCTAAGGAGTTACATATACCATGTTTAACTAGAGCTGAAATGCTTTCCCAAATAGCCAGATTTAAACAATCTATTGTTATAGCTGGTTCCCATGGCAAAACAACTGTAACTTCATTATCAGCAACTTTATTGGAAATGGCTAATCTTGATCCAACAGTAATAAATGGCGGAATAATAAATTCTTATGGTAGTAATGCTAAATTAGGCACTGGAGACTGGATAGTTATTGAATCAGACGAATCAGATGGTAGTTTTGTTCAAATATTACCCACTATAGCAATAGTAACTAATATAGACAAAGAACATATTTATTATTATGGATCTTTTAAAGAATTGAAAAAAGCATTTAAATCATTTATTAATAATCTACCTTTTTATGGCACAGGAATAGTATGTATAGATGATAATAATATACAGGAAGTTATTAAAGAAACAAGTGATAGGAGAATAATAACTTATGGATTTAGTGACGAAGCAAATATACAAGCAGTAAATATTAGAAAAAATAGAGATGGATCAGTATTTGATATTAAATGTAATAATGAATTAATAAAAGATATAGTAATTCCATTATTAGGAGAACATAATATAAAAAATGTGCTGTCAACAATAGCATTATCACATATACTCAAAATAGATATTAATATAACTAAATCTATGTTGGTTAATTTTACTGGAGTTAAAAGAAGATTTACAAAAATTGGATATATTAATGATATATTGGCAATAGATGACTATGCTCATCATCCCACGGAAATAAAATCACTGATATTATCAGCTAAACAACATAAACCAGGTAGAGTTATATTGATTCATCAACCTCACAGATTTAGAAGATTAAATCACTTATTTGCTGAATTTTGCGATTGTTTAAAATTAGCTGATATTAGTATTATATTACCAGTTTATAAAGCTAATGATATAGGAGTCGCCCCTTTAGATTCTCAAGATTTATATAAAGCTCTATTAAATGATAATCAAGATGCTTATTATAGTAATAATCAAAAGGAATTAGAAATTATATTATTAGATATAATAAATAAAAAACAATTAAATAATAATGATATAATAGTCTTTAGTGGAGCTGGCAGTATATCTAAAATGGCCCATGATATTGTTAAAAATATTGGTAAATTAAATTAATAGAACAATTTGTATACAAGGACTATTACCTTGTATATTATAGTTTTTTGTAAAGGTTAATCATTGTAAGTTCTTGTATTGTTAATATTAAAATATTAAGCAAATTAATGGATTTTTACATTTTTAAATGATACTAGATTTTAGTAACATATACTATATAACATAAACATTATATGTGTTGTGTTTATTGTTTTTTACTGAAGTGTTTTATTATTAGTTTAATGGTTAATTATTTTATACTACTATTCATAGTATTATGAGTATTGTACAATATTAATATATTTTATATACTATATATATTTACTAGGAATAATTAATATTATTAAAATAATTTAGTAAGGTATATTATATATTTTTTATTAACTAAAGTATATTATGTTTATATTGCTTACTGAAGTATTTTACAGTATATTTTATGTACTATATATATTTAAAAAAGTAATTTATATTATTAAGACAATATTAAATATAAAAGGTAGACTAAATTTATATCAGTAAATATTTATATATATTTACCTTCTAGTACCTGATATTTTATACCAACTATTATTATTACGTTCTTGGGACCTCTTGTTATCAAAATTGTTAATTGCTTGAATGGTTTCTTGATTAGTATTAGATAAATTTTGAATTGTATTTTGATGTTCTGATATTTTTGTATCACAATGTGCAACAGTTAAACTATTCGCTGCTGTATTTAATTCCTGTAATTTAATCATTTCATGCCTCTCATTTGATATTTTATAGTCCAATGCAGCAAACAATAATGCTGGATCGTTTATTTCATTATTTACTACATTTTGCTGCTGTGTTGTATTATTTTGTATAATTTTAGTATTATTATTGTATTGCATTGTATTATTTACATTATTACTGTTTGGATTATTATTTGGATTATTATTTTGTGAACTATTACTATTATTATTCTGTTGTTCATTTAGTTTTTTCTCTTTCTCTTCTAATTCTTTTAGTTTAATTTCATATTCTCTTTTTTGTTGTTCATTTACATTATTAATATTCTGTTGTAATTTTTCTTTTTCTTCGTTTAATAATTTAAGATTCTTTTCATATTCTTGTTTTTGTTTGTCATTTATACTATTTAATTCTTTATCCTTTTGCTCTTGTTGCGCTTGTAAAGCTTGCATTTTCTCTTCATATTCTTTGCTTTTATTATTAGAATCATTCTTTAATTCTTGTATTTTATTTTGTAATGTTTCAATTTTTTGTTGTAATTGAGTATTGTTATTGTCTGAAGTGCTACTCTTTTGTTGTAATTCATTTAATTGATTTGTTAATTCTTGTATTTTCTTCCGTGCATCTTCAAGTTTACTTTTCATTTCTTTACTACGATTTTCTATTTCGTTTCTAATTACATAAGCTAATTTAGCAGTTGGTACTATAGCATTTGTACTTTGATCAGTTGCATTTGTACATTGATTAGTTAATATTAGTAATATAATATATAGTATTAATAATTTATTAAATATATTAACCATAATATACTATCCTCCTAGAATCTGAAAATTGGAGAGATTTTGAGACTGCGGATTATTTGGCATTACTTTTATTGGATTTAAATTATGTAATGTAGGTAAATCATTAGGTTGTGAAGAGTAATTATTATTGGTTTTATTATCCAAGTTCTGTGGTTTATTATTATTTAAATTTTGATTATACTGTGGTGATTGTTGATTGTTATTATTTAGATTTTGATTATACTGTGGTGATTGTTGATTGTTATTATTTAGATTTTGATTATTAACTTGCGGTGACTGTTGATTATTATTATTATTATTTGAATTATTAACAGGCTGTGACTGTTGATTGTTAGTATTTGGATTGTGATTTGTGTGTGCTTTATTTTGATTGGTCTTAGGTATTAAACATATTTGCAGTTCCCCATTTTTTGATGTATCACTTTTAACTGTTACATCAGTACCTTCTTTGATTACCATTTCTCCATTTGATATTTCTATACTTTCTCCTTTATCAATTTGGAAATTGTGAGTATTACTGGAGTTATTATTTGGGTTTATATTACTATTTTGTCCAAACTGATTGCTTGGTCTACCAAAATTATTATTTATAGGTTGTCTTTGTAGTTCATTTTGATTATTAGTATTCTGTAATTGATTGTTATTTAAATTATTATTTGAAGGCCCAAACATATTACTATTATTATTATTTCCATTATACTGATTATTGTTGTTTTCTGGGCCATATCTATTATCTACTTGCAAATTATTGTTACTATATTGTACTTGGTTATTTTGTTGGTCAACAGCACTTGGAGGATAGTTATTATTCCAAGGATTATTTTGATTATTTCTAATGTCATTATTATATGAGTTATTTGCATTGTTTGGTTGAATAATTGGATTATTATGCATTGTATTATTACTATTAGGATTATTTACATTACTTGATTGAGGAGTGGTAGTGTTTTGACTATTTATATTGTTCTGTATATTAACACTATTTTGATCCGTTATATTATTTGATTGAGGAATAATATTGTTTTGATTATTTAAGTTATTCTGTATATTATTACTATTTGGATTAGTTATATTATTTGGTTGAGGAATAGTATTATTTTGATTATTTAAATTATTTTGTATATTGGCACTTTGATTATTTTCATTAACAAATACAAATTGTACATTATTTTCTTTCTGCACTTGATTAATCACTGCTTGATCCAAATCACTCATTCTTGATAAATATACCCAAAATCCATTATTATTTTGTTCAGTATTTTTAATGAGATTTTCTAACCAAATACTTGATTTATTAGGATCACTATTGTTCATTGCAGTAATACTTTGTTTCATATCTGCTTTTATCACATCTATTGGGAATGTATCAGGACCAGTAACATAAAAGTCATTAGCTGCTGCATTAATGAGAATTATAGCATCGGGAGATACACGTATTTGTGTTGGTGCATTGTTATTATTTACTATAGTATTATTGTTCTGGCCAGATTGCTGTGGTACTTGGGATTGTACAACATTTTGGTTAGGTGGATTATTATTATATTGAGGGAGTGGTGTAGTATTTTGTGCCTGTACAATATTGTTATTATGCTGTTGTGCTTGAGGTTGCAACAGGACTTGATTAGGTGGCTGTTGCTGAGGTATTGGTATATTTGAATTGTTGTTATTATTTTGATTATTATTAAATTGTGCAATACTCTTATTATATTGTTGGTTATTTTGTTGTATTTGAGGTAGCTGTTGAACATATTGTACAGGAGGAGCGGCATAAGAATAAATGACACATACATTAACAATATAAAATAAATTAAGAAATATAGAACGCACTTGCATTATTTATATATTTATTTATAAATTTACATAATCAGTTTAGAGGTATAATATTAAAATACAGTAAATCTTGCCCAGTCAAGACCACTTACAGATTTCCATAATGATAATATGTATTGCTTATAAACACTGTTTTGAAAAATAATTTAGCTGTAATAATCAATTCGTTTATACTTTACTTTTTACTTATTTTTAGCAACAATCCCTTGCATATTATTATCACTTATCACTAGAATTAATAATTACTTTTATTTGCTTTTTTACTTCTATTAAATTACTATTGGTTAAAATTGGTATTAATTTTTTAATAAATTCAATATTTTGATCCCACCATTTTAATTTTAACATTAATTCTATCAATTCATTATCAAATCGTTGCCTTATTATTTTTGCTGGATTTCCAACTACAATAGTATATGGTGGAACATCTTTAGTAACTGTACTATTAAGGCCAATTATAGCACCATCTCCTATATGTACTCCTGGTAATATAGTAACACATTGCCCTATCCAAACATCATTACCAACTATTGTATCTCCTTTAATTGGCAAATCATTATTGGAAGGAGCTATTTGATTCCATGCAGCAAATATATAAAACGGATAAGTGGATAATGCATTTATCTGATGATTAGCACCATTCATTACAAATTCAACTCCTTTAGCGATTTGACAAAATTTTCCAATAATTAGCTTATCTCCAATAAAATCATAATGATGAGTTACATGTTTCTCAAAATCATTATCACTAAAATATGTAAAATCTCCGACAATTATATTAGGATTTTTTATAGTTGGTTTTACATATATTAAATTATTAATATTTTGTATTGGATATATAGTATTCGGATCAGGAATCAATATAATTACTTTAAAGTCTGCATATGTAAATATTATATCACATATATATTTTTTTTAAATATTGATTTATAATCACAGTATAAAAATTATATAAAATTTACTACAAATATGTCTATACAATGATAAAATAGATATGGATATTATACAGTATGTATTTTACAAAAAAATACACTTAATAACATATATTGAATATCATGCTATCATGATTTACAACAATTTTATTAATTATTATAACGACTATTATGAATAATAATAAAAATAATTTATTAAAATATTATCAAGAAGAAATATCCTTTTTAAGAGAAGAAGGGAAAAATTTTGCTCAAGAATATCCTGAAATAGCTCAGAAAATAGATATTAAAAATAATGCCATGTCGGCAGATCCCCAAACTGAAAGGCTTATAGAATCCTTTGCTTTTATGATAGCAGGATTAAGATCAAAAGTAGAGTGTAATATTAATAATATATCGCGTTATATATCAGATGCTCTATATCCAGGATTAAATGAGGTATTTCCATCTTGTGCAATAATACAATTCAATCAAAATAATAATACTAATATAATAGATATATTAAAATTTGATAAAAATACAAGATTACAAGTAAATATAGAAGAAGAATATGAGTACTTGATAAGTACTGTATACTCAATAAATATTTATCCAATACAAATAGATAAAGTTTATGTAAATAATAATACAATGCAATTAAATATAGACATATCAACATTATCAGTTCCAATAGAAAATATAAAAATAGATGACTTATTATTTAATATAAATACAAAAGTATTAGAAAAAGCTTTAATTCTATATAATAATTTATTTGATAAAAATAATATTAATGCTTATATAAAAGTAAATAATAAATTATATAAAATTCCTGATAATTATATAAAGTTGTGTGGATTAGAAGAAAATGAAACCATTGTACCAATTCCTAAATTTTTTAATTATTCATTTCAAATGATTAAAGAATTATTATTATACCCTCAGAAGTTTTTATTTTTTAGAATAATTAATTTAAATAAAATATTCGAACAAAATAATATTAATAATATAGATAGTTTTACTATAATTTTTCCAATAGATAATAAGTTAGAAGTGGAAAATGACAGCATTTTAATTAATGCAGTTCCAGTAGTAAATTTATTTCCATGTACTACTGAGGCTTTTATAATGGATGGTACTAAAGATTATTATCATTTAGTTCCAAGTCATCCTTATAAAAATAATATTGAAATTCAGTCTATAAAAGAATTACATATAATATATAAATCCAACGGTGAAGATAAAGAAATTCCAAAGTATTTTAATATTTGTCAACCTAATATTATAGAATATAATGAATTATATTGGTTAGAAACTTATAATATTAACAATAGATTTGATGAAAAATACGTAGCTATTATAGATACTAAACTGAATCCCAATAAAGAATATTTAGATATAGTTTATGCTAAAACTTTGTGTATAAATAAAATGAGTTCTAAATATATATTATTATCATATAATATCAATTTAGTACAAACTTATAATGATAATAATAAAAATAATACTAGTTTAAGAAATATAGCAAGATTTATAACAGAACCTTCAGAAAGTATTCATAATAACATAGTAAATAATTACAATTGGAAATTAATTCAACATTTGTCATTTAATAAATTATCAAAAAATAATTATATTAATATAAAAAGTTACTTAGAAAACATAGTGAATTTATATGAAAGTCAATATAAAAAAGCCTTTTTATCAGTAATAAATAATATAAATAAAATAGAAGTTAAAACATTTTTGAAAAGAAAAATAATAAATAATCATCATTGTTTTGTTAAAACTTGTAATGTAATTATTAATTATAATAAAAAAAATAATAATTATTATTATCTAGTATTTTTTAAAGTTATAGAAAAATACTTACAGAATACTAATCAACTTAATGAAGAATTTAGTATAAAATTACATTTAATAGATTTTTAAGAAAATATTTTAGAATAGGATATAATTTTTACTTGTATTTATAAATAAATGATATTAGAATAAGTATTAATTTGCATTAAGGACATAAAATCATGAAAGGAAAGATTTTATTATATGTACTATTCTGCATTTGTAATTTACCTAAAGTACTAGCATATACAGAACTAGATCGTATTAGAGAAATGGGTGAAAATGAGAGGAAACAAGAAATTCAGAAAATTAATAACCAGTATAAACAATACTTATATGATATTAATAACCAAAGAAATGAAGTATTACTTATAATGTTAAGCACTGACAAGAATACTATAGATAAAATGTATCAGGAATTTAAAGTTTTTAATAATATTGAAGATTTGTTTTCTAAATATTCTCAATTAAGACAATTACTGCACAATTCAATTAAAATATTAACGAAGGCAACTACGGATTTTAACAGTCGTATAAATAAATTACGACATATAATGGATCTTCACAACAAAGTAAACGATATATTTAGTGCTATGCATGAATTTGACTATGAAAATGATTTATATACTAAATCGCAAAAAGAATTGATATCACAAGTATTGGAACTTACTCATCAATTAAACAGAAGAATAAAATACTTTCAATCACGTTTTTATGAAATTGATCGTATTTATTACGAGAAAAAACAACAGGCATTGTTAAACTTAGATCCAAACAAATATACAATATCATATGTTATCGAAAATGGAATTGGAGAGTACGATTGTAAAAAATACTTGAATACAATACCTCTTGAGATTGCACAAAGCATTATTTACCGTGAGGTAATAAAATTAGACAAAACACTATCTGAAAATCCAAAAATGTTACAACCTGAAAATATAAAGATTATATTTAATCAATTTTCTAAAGCATTGCAATACTGGAGTGATAGTAAGTTGAGGAATATGTCAATGATATTTACACAAATATCATTAATGATTAGCAACAGTGCACGGGATATTAATGATATATACAAATACACAATAGTCAATATAAAAAATGGTACATACGATAATTTTCAGTTATATTCTTTCTTAAAAATGCTAAGAGATAATAAGATTACTGGCTTAAAAATGCTAAGAAATGATAAGATTACTAGTCCATTGTTTTATACATATAAAATATATATATTACATAGTATAATCTATGGTTGGACTCACTCTGACAAATCTATACAGGATTACTTAAAATCTTTAAATATAGATGTTGTATTCAAAAATTATATACAAATGTTAGAAACAAAAATCAGTTGTAATAATGAGAAGTATGCTGAATCGTTGCGTGAGAAAATAGATTCATTAGCAAGGACTGTAAATACGCAATTTATAGCATCAAATAATGAAAATATAATGAAAATGGTACAAGATAATTGTTTACTAAAATCATTCTATATTCTAATGAAGTTAGTACTAAGTGCTAGTCAGGAGACGTAATAATTTTAGTGCTCATTAAGAATAATGATAATAAAGAACCAATAAATAATATTAAAGAGAAAAGTAATAAAAAACATATGGAAGAAGAGAAGGAATGAGACCTATAGTATTAAACAGGCAATATATCTAAATATGATAATGTAAAACGAATAAACAATTGCACCAAAAAATTATGAAACACAATCTAGTAATGATGGGAAAATTATATATGATAGTAACAACATTATAAATATAGAAATAAAGAAAAATATAATAATAATATTTAATATTACACAGTAAGATTAATTAGTAGTGTATATACAGAGTTTATTGTATATTTCTATTAATTAATTTTTATATAATACCAGCGTTTATTAAATGTTCTTTCTTTTCAGTCCATTTTTCTTTTACTTTTACTGTAATATTTAATTCTACAGTTTTATTAAAAATATTTCTAATATCATTCACTGTTTCTCTCTTTATTTTTTGTATCATAGCTCCTTTATGCCCTAGTACTATTCCCTTCTGAGAATCTTTCATTACTACTATTGTTTGCAATATTTTGAATTTCTTATCAGTTATATGTAATTTATCAGTGGTTACATATATATTATAAGGTAATTCTTCCTCGAGATTGTTATATATTTTCTCTCTTGTTATTTCAGCTAACCGTAGATTTATATTTAAGTCTGTAACTTCATGATTATCAAAATACAACCAAGGACCTTCAGGAACATTTTCTGATAAGTAATGCCTCAATGGTTCTATACCATCTCCAGTAATTGATGATATCAAGAAAATTTGATCTATAAATTTGTAATTTTTTAATTGATCAATAATTGGCAATAGTTTAGTTTTATCTTTCAATAAATCTATTTTATTTATAGCTACTATAAAATTATGTTGTATTTGTTTTTTATTTTGCAGAAACTTTAAATCACTTTCTATATTTTTATTTACACAATCTATTAATAATAAAGTAATATCAGAATCTTTATAGGATTTTTTAAAGTTAGACAATAATACTTTTTCGAGAGGAGTATTGGATTTACAAATACCAGGAGTATCAATAAATATAAGTTGAGAATTATTATGTTCTATTATTCCTCTTATTTCTCTACGAGTAGTTTGAACTTTAGGCGATACTATTGATATTTTCTCTCCTACAAGCAAATTTAATAAAGTAGACTTACCTGCATTAGGTCTACCTATTATTGAAATAAAACCACATTTTTCTTGGGACATTCTACATATTGTTACATAATTGTACATATTCATTATAGTACATTTAATCATATGTTTCATAATACTCTTCTATAAAAAAATAATATGCAGTAATAGTTGAGAGTTAATATAAATTATGTTTTAATAATATTAATCTTATGAACTACTTCCATACTAAATAATGTTACAGAAAATGCAAATAGAAGGAGGGTATCCTCTATTTGGTGAAATTAATATAAGCGGAGCGAAAAACTTGGCTTTACCCGCTATTGTTACTACTTTACTTACTGATAACGAAATTACACTTACTAACGTTCCAAACTTATCAGATGTTAAATCTTTATTAGAATTGTTAGAGTATTTAGGATGTTATATAAATAGTGATCTCAATAATAATAAATTAAAATTAAAAACTGCGAATATAAGCAGTACAGAAGCTCCTTATGATTTTGTAAGAAAAATGAGAGCTTCAATATTGGTTTTAGGACCAATGGTGACAAGATTTGGTAGAGCTTCAGTATCTTTTCCCGGAGGATGTGCAATAGGAGTTAGAAGTATAGATTTACATATAAGAACGCTCCAATTATTGGGAGCCGAAATAACTATAGATAATGGTTTTATAAAAGCTTATGCTCCTAATGGTCTAACTGGCAATGATATAACTTTTCCAATAGTAACAGTTACTGGTACTGAAAATAGCATAATGGCAGCAGTATTAGCAAGAGGCATTACTAGGCTTATAAATGCAGCAATTGAACCAGAAGTTGAAGAGCTCTGTATTTTATTAAATACTATGGGCGCTAAAATAACTGGTCAGGGCACTTCTGTTATTACTATAGAAGGAGTAAAGAAATTACATGGAACTGTATTCAATATAATGCCTGATAGAATAGAAGCAGGCACATATGCTATAGCAGCTGCAATTACCCATGGTAAATTATTACTTAAGAATTGTATTTATAAACATTTGGAAATCTTTTTTAATACTTTGCAGTTAAATGGAATAACAATTGAAAAAACAAGTAATGGAGTAATAATAGAAAATAATAATGAGAAAATAAATCCTATTGATATTAGTACAGCCCCTTATCCAGGATTTGCTACTGATTTGCAAGCCCAGTATATGGCTTTAATGACTATTAGTAATGGAATATCTGTAATTAAAGAAAATTTGTTTGAAAATAGACTAATGCATGTAGCGGAACTGACTAGAATGGGAGCTGATATAAAAGTAAATGGCAATACAGCAATAGTAAAAGGAGTACAAAATTTAAAAGGAGCTCAAGTAATGGCTACTGATTTAAGAGCTTCAGCATCACTAGTACTAGCTGGACTAGCAGCGAAGGGTACAACTGTAGTAAACCGTTTGTATCATCTTGATAGAGGATACGAAAATATAGATAAGAAATTGCAACAATGCGGAGCACAAGTAAATAGGATTACAGTGTAATAATACAGAATTTCTTAATTTCCTGTATATATAATGCGTATTATATTAATAAAATTGGTATATTTGGGACTGTTGGTAAGTTGTTGATTACTAGTCGTTGTTATAGTATTTATTACTATTTGTTTCAAATTCTGTAATATTATTAAAAAATAATGCAGCTATGCAGTATTTAAATTAGTGCCCATATTGTGCATAATTGAACAAAATAATACAATATATATAGGATGTCACGTAGATATATTACTTTATGAAAAATGTAAATCAACTACTAGCTCAAGCTCAGAAGTTACAAAAAAATGTTAATGACGCTCAAGATAAAATTAAAGACAAGGAAGTTACAGGAATAGCTAGCAATGGAGCAGTAACAATTTCTTTAACTGTAAATGGAACAATGGAATCAATAATAATAGACAAGAAAATAATAGATCCAAACGATACAGAAATGTTAGAAGACTTAATAATAACCGCTTTTAATGACGCCAAAGCTAAAGCAGATGCTATATATGAACAGGCAATGAAAACTGCGACTGGTGGTATGCAATTACCTGGACTTTTTTAAATAATTATAAAAGATACTTTTATTATAAGTATCTTCTTCTCATTGAACATATTTTGTTTTTATACTCTTTGTTTATATTTTTATTTTCATTTTTACTACATTGATTTTTTCCTTTAATATTACCAAGATGCCTACTAATAATAAAATGATAATTATATTGTTTCTATTGGAAAAACACAATAATCAATATAACTATATATAATATAGCAATAGCTAGGTTAACTTAATAAATTTGAGAATTCATATATAATTCATTACGTTTATTTACTATTTTTTTATTATGTATAAATTAGAATAAATACATACTGATTTTATATTAGGGTGTACTTATGAAGTATATTGAAAGATATACATTATTATGGGGAATATTATTACATGACTTATGTGCAAATGAAATTATTTATAATACTAAGAATGAACCAGCAATAATTAATGATTTACTTACTACCTCTGATTTCGTAAGTCCTAATATAATAAATTTATGTAGCGACTTATATTCTCAAGGATACGACATAAAATATAGTAGTGACGATAATATAGGCATATATCTTAAAGATATAAAACTAATAGAAATTCCTCTTGATTGTCACCAGCCTACAATTGAAGAATGTATAGAATTATCAGGCATGAAATTTACTAATACTCAATATGATAATGCAGTTGTAGATTTATATTTTAATATATTAGGTTTTAATGATAGAGAATATAATAATATATTTGAGACAAATGATGATTATAAACATATAAATTTTAATAATATGAAGTATAGTTATCCATTATTTAAAATAAAAGATATCAATTGTTTTAACTATAATGTAAGAAAATCACTGAGAAATATAATATATACTGATCCTGGAAAGTTACTAATGTATAGATTATTTCTGGCTAGTAATTATTTGACTGTTACAGAAGAAATAGAAACTGATCATTTTCAATCATTAATTAATCTAGGTGAGAGTCTTTATATAAAGTATCCCATTATTATAAAAAGTAATATTTACTCTAAATATTCTTATAGTAATAATTTTGTTGGAATTAGTTTTGAAAATGTATCTCTATATTGTGAATTACAACATAATATTAGCGAAAAATTTGCAAAAATTGGATTATTAAAAAGACCAGTAGAAACCAGTATATATCATGAATTAGTTCATTGTTTTCATTATTTATACTTTAATCAGTTGAATTATAATAATGAATACAATAATTTATTATATTTATTTAATAATAACATGGCTGTTAAACAAACTTTTAATTTATTTTGTGAATATAATAATATAGAAAAAGTAATGGATAAACAAAAGTTAAAAACAATATTTAATTCATTAGCATTATATCGAGGTAATGAAAATACAATTACTTCAAATGAAGAATTTACAACAATAATGGGTATATATCCAAACTCAGAATATTACTATCCAGGAGCTGAATTAAGTGAAAATTTATTTAGAATTTACGTAAACTTGCCTATACGTGATTCTCACGTGAATTGTATTCAATCTCCTTATGTGCAAAACGCAGATTTTATTAATAATGTAAAAAATAATATAATTAATTTAAAATTAAAATACAGTACTGTAAATTTCTATACACAATTGCCGGATTTAATTAGAAATTATTTTTTTCCATACAGGGCTCGATATAAGAATATAGTACCTGAAATAATAATTAAAAACATTGCATTATTCAAATACTGTAATCAAAATGCTAAATTACTAGTAAAAGGCTATAATAATTGTTATTATAAAACTAATTCTCAAGAAATTATAAATAATATTGAAATAATAAACAATAACATTGATTTATATCCAAAAGATGAATTATTATTGCCTAAAGATATAGATAATATTATTGATATAATGTATCCTGAACAATATTATTAATAATATATAATTTTCACTTTTATTATATTGTAAAAGATTTGAGAACTGGCGTGGTCAAGCAGTATTAAATAATAATATTAATAAATATTAGAATCGGCAAGTGTTAAATTATACATTTATACATATATAATATGTATTATTAACAATAAGTATGTATAATACATTAACAAAGATACAAAAAAGTAAAAATTCTTTTTTATTATTAACACATATTTAAAAGATGTATTATAACATGAGTATTGAATGAAAGTTATATATGGAATACAAATATGAACATCAAGTGTTGTTTTTTAGGCATAGCAATACTACTATTTAGTAGTATTGTAAATGTTAATAGTAGTGTGTCAACTGTTGATTATTATGAGTCTCGAATAAATAAGATACTAACGGAAGATCAAATTAATCCTGCAATTTGCCGGAGTATAAATGGTGATGATGAATATTATGATAATCTCTTACAAAATAATGTCCATTCTAATCTTGAAATAATTAATGCACACCATCAGAGAACTTTAAAGAAGCTACGGTATTTGTTAATGATAGTAGTAGATGCAGAAAAAAATCAGAAGGTAATAAAACAACAATGTAGTACCTCAAAACGTTGTAGTGATCCAGAATCTTTTATGGATTATATGGATAATTATTTTAAGAAGAAAAAGCAAATAAAAAACAATCCTGTTTTATCTGGAGATATAGACAATCCCGTTCTATCAGAGGTTATTGTAGAACTAATTTCCGAACTTTCAAGGATTGTTGAGACGTACAATAATACAATATTGCAATTGAGTTCTTCAAAGAATAGACAAAATCTGGCACGAAAGTTGTTTGAAGCATCTGATAAAGCTATACACTGGTATTTGAGCTATATACGATTATTTCAAACCATAGTAAAACATACAGATGCAGACGTGTTAAAGGAGGAGCAACAAAATATTTTGGAACAATGTATAGCCTATTCATCTTGGATCTATGATTATATAGACAAACAAAGACCGAGTCCAAAAAAACGTAAAATTTGATACATATAAATCTTAGTAAGTATTTTTTTTGTATAAAAAATATCAAAACTTACTAAGATATTGCTTGCACATACTAGCATTTGTAGTGGATATATTATTATATATAATCTCGATACAACTATTTTGTTATATAGGATCTCGACATTATTATTTTATATTTGCTGTAAATAGATATTTAGTCTGTAACATGTAATGCACTAGCTATTTTTATTTGTTACTTATTATAGTACAGTCATTTTTTATTAAATACTAGAAAAATACTAGGATATCATAAACATACCATTATTTTTTGATATTATATAAAAAGTATTGGTAGAAATAGTTCTAATACAAAAACATAAAATCACCAATATTATTTTATTATAATAATGTAATAAACTGTTGCATAACATTGTATTTAAATTAGGAAAAGAATAATAACAATCTCATATATTAAAATATAGAACATGATTTCAGTATTTTACTGTGAACTATAAAATTTTAGTAAAATATTATTATACAAATAACTGTAAATTAATTATAAGTAATTTTGGAACCATGTAAATTACAAAATAAAAGTAATGAATATTGTAATGATACTTGTATTGATACAATAATGCGAATATGTCAATTATATATTGTTTATCTCCAATTTGTTACAGGAGTTTTTCATGTGTTGTTTAAACAGTGCCATTGTATGTAATAATATTACTTATTTTGCCGGCAATAACTAAAGAATAACATTTATGGATTTTTAATATTTATTGTATATAAATTTATTATAGAATATCATAAAAGTATTATTAATATTATGAAATTCTTAACTTTATTTAAAAGAATATTAATATTAAATTGTTTTATCTTTTCTGCTAATGCTAATAACATCCTTGAATTTACAAGTAACAGATATGAAAGAATGCTTAATCGGTCAATAAAGTACATGAAATTCTTTTTTAATACGTTAATGAATTTGGAGGAATTAAAAGAAATTACTGAAGAATTAATTTTTAGTATAGATAAGCAAGTTAGAAAGTTAGAGAGATTAAAAGAGGATATAAAAAGTAAAGGGATAGAAGATATTATTGATAGAATAACAAAATTAATTGATATTTTAAAAAAGCAAGTAAAAGAAGCAGAAGAACAATTATCCAGTGATAATGCTAATTTTAATTTAAATGATCTTAAGAATAAAGTTAAAATTGGAGACTATAAAAATACTATTCAGAATTTGGTAATACTTTATGGATATATGATAACTCTTACTGCAAAAATTTATACAGTAAAAGATAAAACCGAACAACATATAGAAAATATTGCACGTGATATTGCGAATCTTGATACAACAATGCAATATAAAGAAAAGACAACTAATAATATTTATCAGGCAATTGTAACTTTAACTAAAGAATTAAATGCGTTAACAAAAGTTACATTAAAAGAAATTATTAATTGTAAAAAACAAGTAGAAGATATTAATAAAAATAATAAAGAATTCTTAACAAAAAAAGAGAAGAGTAAAGATAATAAAAAGAAAGAAACAAGTACAAAAGATACTACTAGTAATTCAAAACAAGACAATGAAGATCAAGAAAAAACATCTGGTAAAGAGAAAAAAGCCAATAGTAAAAACAAAGATAAAAGTGAGATTAAAAACAACAAAGACGAAGAAAGTAAAAACAAAAAAGATAAATCTAATACAGATAAAAAAAATGAAAAAACAAAATCTAATGATAATACCTCAGCACCAACAGAATCAGATGATGATTCTAAAAAAAACTATAAAGAATTAACTTTGGATGATATTACAGATGAAGAAATAATAGAATATGTAAGAAGTAAAGCAAATAATGCAAAGAATACTGAAACAGAATTAAATAATGACCCAAAGGAAAAAGAAAATAATGCTAAAAAGAATAAAGATATTGAAGAAGAAACTAATAAGGAAGAGAAGAAAAAAGATAACAAAGCAAATAAGAGTAAATAATAGTAATATAGGAATAAATAATGGAAATTAAATCAAAAATAAATAATAAATATTATTTAAAAGGATTCACTTTAGTAGAAATATCTATAGTATTATTAATAATAGGTATTTTAACAGGAGCTGTTTTAAAGGGTAAAAATATTATAGAATCTGTTAAATTAGATTCAATAGTTAGTGATATAAGAGAAATACAAATGGCTCATTCCCAGTATATTAATACTACTGCAAGGAAACCTAGTACTAATACTTTCTTTAAAGATTTAAAAGAATATGAATTAATAGAATCAGATGTTTTTAAAGCTCCAAGAATTGGCGGTAAATATTCAATTGTTGATGATAATAATCATCAGTGTTTGAAACTTGATAATCTCACTGAAAAGCAAATAAAAGTTTTGCAAGCGAAACTTAGATCTGCCTTTGGTGAAAATATTTATATTACCTTAGGTGATGAAAATACAAGTATAACTATACAAATTGATTAATATCATTTGGTGTGCTACTATGTAATTTGGTATGCATGTTCTATTGTGTATCTGTCTTATTTTGATTCTCACTATGTTTCGATACTATTTGTTCTTGTAACATTTCTTTCATGAATGATATATAACAACTCATGTTATTTAGATAAAATTTAAATACACTATCTATATTTGTGACTTTATTTTTTTTTACTGAACTTTGCTTTATCACCTTAAATAAGGTGCGTCTATATTCTTTACTTTGCCAACTTATACTCCGTTTGTTATTATCGTTTTCACAGTACCTTAAAGCATTGTTCAAATTATTTGTTGCATTTTGTAATAAAGAATTCGTTGCAAATTTGTCCTTTATATCTTTCTGTATATCTTTACTCATTTTACTAATGTGT
Organism: uncultured Holosporaceae bacterium; assembly: GCA_946408175.1. Classification (GTDB taxonomy): domain Bacteria; phylum Pseudomonadota; class Alphaproteobacteria; order RUG11792; family RUG11792; genus RUG11792. Next base: position 2,235 of record CAMJRB010000006.1, on the reverse strand, counting down.
TGTTGCTGTTTACTTAATTGATTTGGAATATTTTGAAACTTTGGATGTTTTTCATAAAGTTTTGTTAACTTATCATCTCTCGTTTTTTTTATTTTATCTCTATCGCTAAGATTGTGTTCTAATTCTTTTCGATACTCATGGATAATTGTATTATATTTTTGAAACATATCTTGATACTTTTCATATATTGTATTATATGCGTTTATATACTCTTGATATGAATTATACTCTTCTATTTTTGTTATTGTCTCGCGGGAGTCTAAGAAGCAGACTGCCGTTTGTAATGATTGAAATAAATTATATATAATATAAATATTTGAGTTTGTGTTATTTGTATTACAGCTGTTTGGTCCAGGAATACTTGAATTTTTAGATAATGGATTAAGAAATGAATCATTCATTAGTAGTGTATTAAAATAATTACATAAAATATTATCTTTGCTCCATCGATAAGCAGCATTAGCTAATTCAAAAACGAATTTATAAATACCTTGCATGACTAAAGCAAATATATTAACATAATTACTAATTGTGTAATTGTTAGATTTAATACTGTAATTTATCGTATTCCATATTGGAAAAAGTGTCTGAAACAAACAGGATTCAATGTTATCTTCATCTGGGCTTAGATTTAATTTATAATAATTTTTAAAAAGTTTCCATTCGTTTTGTAATGTGCTATTATCTGTATCATTATTATTTATTAGTTTTAAGTTATTTTGCATAGTTATAAATATTATCCCGGCATTCTCTTTTTCATCTTTATTAATTGGTAATTTAGATCCATTAGGACTTATAGTATCGGATACTATAGTTGAGGAAGAACTATGTATATTTGATGCAAAACCATGTAATAATACACCATTATCTTTTGATTTTGTTTTTTCAATAATATTATTATCCAACTGCTTGTATTCTTGTTGGTGTTCATTTTGTGTAATAGTTTCTTCCATACAATCTACGTTATATATGCTTAAAATTAGTATTAATAATTTATTAAAATTTTTCATACATTGAATTTAGATAATCTTATACAACAAATTATATTTGTCCACACATCAAATTGCAAATATAGTATGTAATAATTTTTCACATTTTTTTATTAAACATTTAAAAACTGTCTATATTTGATATTATATTGTTATATATAAATTATTAAGTAATTATTAATTTTTAAGCAATATCTCATTAAAATAATGTTTCATGTAAAAATGTTATATATTAAATTTAATTTATTAAGTTATTAAAATCAGTTATAATAATATTATTAATTTCTTGGACTGGTAAATTACCATCTATTATTAAGTATCTATTATTATTTTTGGCTATTTGTAAATATGCATCTCTTATTTTTTGATGATATTCAAGGGATTTCATTTCAAATCTAATATCTTTATTGTCTGTTCTTAAAGATCTATTTAATCCTATAATGGGATCGATATCAATTAAATATGTTCTATTTGGAAATACATTATTAGTAATATTTTTATATATATCATTTAATAAATTTATATCAATATTACTACAAATTCCCTGATATACTAATGTAGAATCATGAAATCTATCGCATATTACTATTTTATTATTATCTAGTGCTGGTTTTATTATTTTATTCCAACAATCAGACCTAGCAGCCAAAAACATCAAAGCTTCAGTAATTGCTTGCATCTTATCTGGTTTACCTTGTAGTAATATAGTTCTTAATTGATCTGCAATTAAGGTACCACCTGGTTCTCTAGTTAATACCACTTCATAATTCCTAAATGTCGTGTGCATTATATTTTTATTTATATAATGCGAATTATTTGAATTGTTAAGCAATGCATTAGTATCCCCCAAGGCGTTGTTATTGTTGTTATTAGCTATATTTCTTCGATTGTTACTATGAGACTGACTGGCTTCTAGATTATGCTTGTTATTTTCTGCATTTATATATTTATATAACAATTTTACTTGAGTACTTTTACCAGATCCTTCTCCACCTTCAAAAGTAATAAACATTTTTTATACTCTATTAAATGTTAAACTAATTTATTGATTTATTGTTATTTATATAAATAATATATTTATATAATTTGCTTCAAAAATAAGAAACACTTTTTATACTCCTTTAAATATTAGAATAATTTATTAACTTATTTTTATATATAAATAATATATTTATATAATTGTCTTCAAATGTAATAAACATTTTTTATACTCTATTAAATGTTAAACTAATTTATTGATTTATTG